>CAUSAK010000005.1:0-52437 GCA_963529535.1 uncultured Granulicatella sp.
AATACTTTGTAGATAGTGTTGTTATGGAAAATGCGAAACCAACTTTAATTGTTGGTGCAGGTGCAGCAGGAACATTATTGGTTCGTCAAATGTTAATGCATCCAAAAATGAGAATGATGCCAGTTGCTTTTGTAGATGATGATCCAGAAAAACAAAGAAAAGATATTTATGGCGTTCGTATTTTAGGAACGACAAAAGATATTGAAAAAATTGTTCAACATATGGGAATTACTAAAGTTGTTATTGCGATGCCCTCATTGCCGAATAAAAAATTAAATGAAGTGTATGATATTGCTCGTAAAACAGGAGCAGAGTGTGTGATCCTTCCAAACATTGATGAAGTGATGTCAGGAAATTTACATGTTCAACAATTAAGAAATGTTGAGATTGAAGATTTGTTAGGACGTGATCCAGTTGAATTGGATCAAACGTTAATTGAAAAACAACTACGTGGAAAACGAATTTTAGTAACTGGAGCAGGTGGCTCAATCGGTTCTGAAATTTGTCGACAAGTTTCTTCATTCCGTCCGAAAGAATTAATTATTTTAGGACATGGAGAAAATAGTATTTATCAATTAAATATGGAATTGCTTGGAAAATACGCAGAACATTTTAGAATTACACCTGTTATTGCAGATGTGCAAGATAGAAAACGTATTTTTGAAGTCATGGAAAAATATCGTCCAGATGTTGTGTATCATGCCGCAGCACATAAACATGTGCCTTTAATGGAAATCAATCCTAGAGAAGCAGTGAAGAACAATATTTTAGGGACTCGTAATGTTGCAGAAGCTGCGAATCATGCAAATGTAAAAACTTTTGTAATGATTTCAACGGACAAAGCTGTTAACCCACCGAATATAATGGGGGCAACAAAGCGCTTATGTGAAATGATTGTCCAAGACATGGCAACGAAAAGTGAAACTACGAAATATGTAGCGGTACGTTTCGGGAATGTATTAGGATCAAGAGGTTCTGTTATTCCATTATTTAAGAAACAAATTGCTAAAGGTGGTCCAATTACAGTCACTCACCCTGATATTGTTCGTTACTTTATGACGATTCCTGAGGCGGCTCAGTTAGTAATTCAAGCAGGCTCGTTAGCGCGAGGAGGAGAAATTTTCGTATTAGATATGGGCAAACCTGTTCGTATTGTGGATTTAGCGAAAAATCTGATTCGTTTATCAGGATACAGTGAAGATGATATTGAAATTAAATTTACTGGGTTACGTCCTGGCGAAAAAATGTATGAAGAGCTATTGAATGAGGGGGAAATTAATCCAAAACAAATTTTCCCTAAAATTCATATTGGAATTGCTGATAATTCAAAAATTAATCGTGTGTATGACTTTATTGAAAAGTTCGAAAATTATTCAGAACAAGAATTACATGATGAATTGATTGATATTGCGAATAAAAAGAAATAAAATAGAGAAGGCTGGATAATGCTCCAGCCTTCTTTTAATAAACACAGATGAAGGAGCCATTATGTTAGTATCAATATCTATTAGTGCCTATAACGAAGAAAAATATTTACCAGCATTATTTGAAAGTCTAGTTCACCAAACGTATCCTCATAAACAAATTGAAATTATTTTAATGAATGCAATGTCGACAGACCACACAAGAAGTTTGATGAATGAATTTCAAGAAACATATCAACAGGAATTTTATGCTATTAAAATTTTTGACAATCCTAAGAAAACTTCCAATATTGGATTAAATATTGGTTTTAGACATTCTGATGGGGAATGTTATTTAAAAATCGATGCTCATTCTTTAATTCCAGAAAATTTTGTTGAGAGAAATGTAGCTGTTATTAAATCGGGGCAAATGGTTTGTGGTGGAAGAAGGCCTACACTTGTAGAATCAGATGATGAATTTTCTAAAACATTACATATTGTTGAAGAGTCTTCATTAGGTAGTAGTATTGCTAATTATCGAAAAGGAGATCAGAGTCGATATGTAGATTCTATTTTCCATGGAATGTATCACAAAGATGTCATTGCTAAAGCCGGCTATGTAGACGAACAACTAGTTCGCACAGAAGATAATGAATTCCACTATCGTATTCGTAAAAATGGATTTAAAATTTGGTACGATACTTCGATTGAATCATTTCAATATATTCGACCAACGTACTCAAAAATGTTAAAACAAAAATTTGGAAATGGTTATTGGATTGGATTGACGAGCCATGTTTGTCGTGAATGTTTATCCTTATTCCATTTTGTTCCAGGAATTTTTGTGAGTACATTGTTGACGACTATTTTAGTTACAGGAATTTCAGCATTACCATTCTTTTTTTTAGTGAGTGTTTATTTATTGGCGATTATTAGTTTATCTATTTTTGAAATTTTGACACATCCATTTCATATTACTCGTTTGTTGATTCCATTTATGATAATTTCCATTCATATTTCGTATGGTGTTGGAACGATTCGTGGGTGGATTGAAGGTTTTTGGTGGAAGAAAACCTATTTTTCAAATAATGAACAGTAAAATTGTTAAAAAGTAGTAAATCTCTCCTCATGAGACAGAGAAAATATGCTATAATAAATTGATTGTAAACAAAAGAGAGGTTGAAAATTTTGAGCAAAACAGAAAATCATATTCATAAAAAAATTAAAAAGAACAAAAGAAAAAAATGGTTGATATTTTTTATAGTGATACTCGCAACATTTATTACTTTAGCGGGAGCTTATATTCAAGCTAGATTATCTAAAGTTGAAAATTCTATCCATCAAGAAGTAGAAACTGTAAATCTTCGTGAAAAAGAAATTAAAGATGATGACAGCTTTTCTGTTTTGCTACTAGGAATTGACAACGGGGCATATGGACGTGATACGGAAGTGGGTCGTAGTGATACCATGTTATTAGTAACGGTAAATGAAAAATTAGGTAAGACAACTATTGTAAGTATTCCTCGTGATTCATATACAGAAATTATAGGTTATGGAACAAATGATAAAATTAATCATGCTTATGCTTTCGGAAAAGAAAAAATGTCCATTAATAGCGTTCAAAATATGTTAAATGTTCCGATTGATTATTATGTAACGGTGGATATGAGTGGATTGATGGGATTAGTCGATGCCGTTGGCGGTTTAGATATTACTCCCGTATTAACATTTACTTATGAAGGAGAATCATTTACAGAAGGTGTTGACCGTCATGTAGATGGTGAGGCGGCATTACGATATGCAAGAATGCGTTATGATGATCCTGAAGGGGATATGGGACGTCAAAAACGTCAACAATATGTCATAAAAAAAATATTGGAAAAATTATTATCTATTACTTCTGTAACACGTTATGAGGAAATATTAAAAACTCTAGAAAATTCAGTCCGTACAAACTTTACAATTGATAAATTATTAGCGATTAAAAATAATTATCCAAAAGCTTTAAATAATTTTGAAAGTGATAAAATTACCGGTTCAGGGACAATGATTGGCGGTATTTACTATTTTGTTATTCCTGATGAAGAAAGATTACGAATTTCTAATCTATTAAGAGAAACGTTAGAGTTATCAAAAGTTGAATCGTTGAAACACATTGAAACTAAGGAAACTCAAATTGCTCCGGATGTTGAAACTCACCAACCTTCGAATCAATCATTTTATCAAGAAGAAGTATCTGATGATTATGTAGAACCAGCTTCAGTAAATACAGTTGAAGAAGTACAAAAACCAGTAGTACCAGTTACTCCGGTTACTCCATCTTCAACCAGTGATAATCAAACAACTAATGTTTCAAAAGATACTGATAAAAAAGCTGAGACAACTAAAAAAGAGCAAACGACTCAATTATCACAACCGACAACGGTAGTTCCTGAGAAAAAAGAATCAACAACTGTGGCTCCAAAATTGGTTCCAGTTGATAATACAAATGCGCCAAAATCTGAGATATCTAATTCAAATAGCGCATCAAATCATTAATTAATATTAGAATTTGAGGAAAGTAAATGGTAGAACATTATGATTACGGTCTTCGTTCCAAAAGGAGACAGAAAAAGAAAAAAGGGAAATGGTTATTTCTGTTCATTTTAATATCAGCCTTATTAGTAGGAGGATCTATTATTTTTGCTGATAAACTAAACTTGTTTCATCAAACGATTAGCACAATTACTCAAGATGTGGGAAATCGTACCGAAGAAGAAGCAAAAGAAATTATTGAAAATGCAAAACCAATTAATATTTTATTATTAGGAATTGATAATGGGGCGTATGGACGTCCAACTGAGGATGGTCGTAGTGATACTATGTTATTATTAAGCGTCAATCCAAGTGATAAAAATGCTCAATTATTAAGTATTCCAAGAGATACGTATACTGAAATTGTAGGAATGAGAATCTATGATAAAATCAATCATGCCTATGCTTATGGACAAGCCAAAATGGCTATTGATTCAGTAGAAAAATTATTTGATACAACAATAGATTTTTATATGGAAATCAATATGTCAGGATTGATGGAATTTGTTGATGCTGTTGGCGGGATTGAAGTGACTAGTCCATTAACGTTTACTTATGAAGGACGTTCATTTGAAGAAGATAAAACAGAATTACTTGATGGCGAAAGTGCTTTACGTTTTGCTAGAATGCGATATGATGATCCAGAAGGCGATTATGGTCGTCAAAAACGTCAAAGAATTGTGATTGAACAGTTAGTGAAAAAAATGATGTCCTTTAATTCAATAGCAAATTTTGAAAAAATTATGAATGCAGTTAGCAAAAATGTTAAGACGGATATTCCAATTAGTAAGATTATGGCATTAAAAAATACCTATGGGCCATCTTTTGAACATTTAGAACAAGCATTTATTGAAGAACGATCTTTATTGTTGACTAATTCAGTTGGACAACAAATCTATTATTCTTATGCAACGGATGAAGAATTATTGGAGAAATCTAATTTGATTCGTAAATATTTAGGGAAAAAATCAGTAACTACTTATCCATTGTTACAACAAAGAGAAAATTTATTTTATTTAACTACACCATAGAAAGAAGGAAACCGAATGATTTATGCAGGAATACTTGCTGGTGGTACTGGAACTCGAATGGGAATTCAAGATATGCCTAAACAGTTTTTAACATTGGGGAAAAAACCAATTATTATGCATACAGTAGAAAAGTTTTTGTTCGTTCCAGATATTGATATTATTTATGTTGCCGTTCACCCTAATTGGATGACCTATTTTGAAGATTTGCTACAAAAATATGTACCGACACAAAAAGAGAAAATTCGTGTGGTATCTGGTGGGAAAGATAGAAATGATAGCATTATGAACATCATACATGATATTCATGAAAATGGACCAGAAGAAGATGATATTTTAATTACTCATGATGCGGTTCGTCCATTTGTTTCTTACCGAATGATTAAGGAGAATATTTCTGCTATGGAACAATATGATGTAGCAGATACTGTTGTAGTAGCTAATGATACGATTGTAGAGTCTGTGGATGGAAAAGTGATTTCTTCTATTCCAAATCGTACACATATGTATCAAGGACAAACGCCACAAACTTTCAAAATCCGTGCATTTGTAGATATTTACGAATCGATGGAAGAAGAAGTTAAACAAATTTTAACAGATGCATGTAAAGTATTTGTATTAAATAATACATCTGTTGGACTTGTTCAAGGGGAATATTCAAATATTAAAATTACTACAGTAACGGATTTAAAAATTGCTGAAGCGATGTTGGGAGAGATCTAAGTGATTAATCGAGTTTATCAATTGATTCGTCCTCATTATTTTTCTGTGAAATATGAAGACGTTGAAATGGAGCAAGAAGATACAGTAGTTGTTCGACCAAATTATATTGCACTATGCCATGCAGACCAACGTTATTTCCAAGGGACACGTCCGCCTAAAATTTTACAAAAGAAATTGCCAATGGCATTAATTCATGAATGTTGTGGAATTGTTGTCAGTGATGCTTCAGGAACATACAAAGCTGGAGATAAAGTCGTCATGATTCCAAACCAACCTCCAAAAGAATTTGAAGAGGGAACAGAATTTTATGAAAATTATGTAACGGGAACTTATTTTCGTTCAAGTGGCCATGATGGATTTATGAGAGAATTTGTCACAATTCCTAAAAATCGTGTGGTGAAATACGAAACAATTCCATCAAAAGTTGCTGCGATTACAGAATTTGTATCTGTTGGGATTCATGGTATTACAAGAATGAAACAAGTAGCTCATTCAAGAAGAGACCGTATTGTGGTATGGGGATCAGGAAGTCTAGCATATGTTGTTGCAACACTAGCAAAAGAAAAGTTCCCTAACTCAAAGATTATTGTAGTTGGAAAAAACCATGATAAATTACGTTTATTCTCTTTTGCAGATGAAGTGTATGATGTCAGTGAAATTGAAGATAATTTCACGTTTGATCATGCTTTTGAATGTGTGGGAGGAACTGGAACTCAGGAAGCTTATCGAGATATTATAAAACATATTAGACCACAAGGTGCTGTTATAATGATGGGAGTAAGTGAGTTTGAAGTACCATTAAATACACGAGATATATTAGAAAAAGGATTAACGTGGGTGGGTAGTTCACGTTCAGGACGTGAAGACTTTGAAGGAGCCGTTCAAATGATGGAACGCACTCAAGTACATTCACGGTTGAATTTAATTATTCATGAATCAAATAAAATTCAAGATATTCAAGATATTTATCATTTCTTTGAAGAAGATACTGTTACACCATTTAAGACAGTAGCGAAATGGGATATTTAATAATGAGGTGAAATCATGGAACCACTTCAAGAGAAGTGTTTAGAAATGGCAGAGTATTTCGTTCAATTTTGTAAGGAAAATGATTTACTTTGCTACTTATGTGGTGGTGGAGCAATTGGGACTCTGCGACATAAAGGATTTATTCCTTGGGATGATGACTTAGATTTCTTTATGCCAAGAAAAGATTATGAAAAATTAGCACAACTTTGGCCACAAAAGGCAGATAGTCGTTATCAACTTTCAAAAAGTAATGAAAATTATATTGACCGTAATTTATTTATTACAATAAGAGATACACAAACAACATGTATCAAACCGTATCAACAAGATTTAGATATTCCGCATGGATTAGCATTAGATGTGCTTCCATTGGATTACTATCCAGCTAATGAGCTATCACGAAAAAAACAAGTGATAGCTGCTTTAGTCTATTCACTATTTTGTGCGCAAACCATTCCAGAAAAACATGGTGGAGTTATGAAGTGGGGAAGTCAAGCTTTGTTAGCACTTATTCCTTCTAAGAAACTGCGTTATAAAATTTGGAAAAAAGCTGAAGCTGAAATGACGAAATATACAAAAGAAGAAAGTGATGGAATTACTGAACTATGTTCTGGTCCATACTATATGAAGAAGAAGTATCCTATTTCTAGTTTTGAGGATGCATTGTGGTTTCCTTTTGAAGAAACAGAATTACCAATTCCAGTTGGGTATGATGCTTATTTAAAAACAGCTTTTGGAGATTATATGACACCACCTCCTGTAGAAAAACAGGTTGCTCATCATGATGCGGTACTCATTGATTTAGAAAAGAGCTATACGCATTATAAAGGTGAATATTATGGAAAATAAGAAAAAAGTACTTTTTTTCATGTGGTCGTTCTCATTAGGAGGAGGAGCTGAAAAAATTCTATCTACTATTGTATCCAATTTAGACTTATCTAGATATCAAATTGATATTTTAGAAATGGAACATTTTGATAAAGGCTACGAATCTGTTCCTGAAGGAGTACGAATTTTAAAACCGTATAAAAAGAAAAGTCATGGTCGTATCATTGATGCTCTTTTATGGCGTTTTAGAATATATTTTCCAACTTTAGTAAGAAATTGGCTAGTCAAAGATGAGTATGATATTGAAGTTTCCTTTACAATTATGAATCCAGCTTTTCCATTTTCTAAGAGAAAAGAAGTGAAAAAAATTGCTTGGATTCATGGTAGTATCGAAGCCTTTTTAAAAGAGGAACAAGCTCATTATCGCAACAATCATTTTGAGCAATTAAATCATGCAGATAAAATAGTGGCAATTTCTAAAAAAACGAGAGAATCGATTGAAACAGTTTATCCAATGTTTCAAAATAAAATTCAAACGATTTATAATGGCTACGATTTTACTTATCTTCTTGAAAAAGCAGAAGAAATTGCACCAATTATATTAGAAAAAAATAGCATTTGTGTAATAGGGCGTTTAGAAGATTTAAAAGGGACCGATCGTGTACTAGAAGTCTTTACCAAATTACAACAAGAATTATCTGACGTTCACTTATATTATATTGGCAGTGGAGAACAAGATAGATTTTTAAAAGAAGAAGTAGAACGTCTTCAATTACAGAATAAAGTTCATTTCTTAGGCTATCAAAAAAATCCTTATTCCATTTTAAAACAAGCGAAAGTTCTATTATCCTTATCGAAACAAGAAGGATTTTCAGGAGCTGTTGTAGAGGCTGTAACTTTAGGAGTACCATTTGTATCTACAAATGTTGGTGGAGCTTTGGAATTATCCAATGATGGTCAATTTGGAGAAGTTATTGACTCTGACCAAGAAGCGGTTCAAGCTTTAAAAGAATATATTACAGGAAAAAGAAAAATTGCTGAACACTATTCAGAATTTATCCAAACATTTACTGTTGAAAAACAACTTCAACAAATTGAGGAGTTATTTCAATCATCTAAAGAAGGAAGGAGTTAGATAGATGCCGGATTCTTTAAAAAAGCTTCATGCAGTTCTAACAATGTTTTGTTATGGACTAGCGATTGTTTTTTATTTGAGGTACTTAAATAATCATCATTTAGAAAGTTTATTATATACAGTTGTGATGGTGTTTATTGCACATACATTGTTTTGTGTTCAGCACTTGAAGTATCAATTAATTCATGCTTTGTTTTATATGACAATTTTTGTTTTTCTATTTTCAAGACCATTGATTGATTATTTAAGAATTGGAAGTTTTGAGACTTATCAACAGGATGCTTACGTATTTACTTTTAATATTATTTTAGTTTCACTACTAGGATTATGGTTAGGTGGAATAATAGGAGTTCGGTATTTCAGTCGTCAAAAAGAAAAATTTGTTGATGAAAATTTATATGCACGGTTGATTTTACAAGTAAGAAGAGTATCTTTGGTTGTCTTTTGGGGAACTTATCCATTCTATGTGTTAAGATTAGTAGAGCGTTTAGCTTTTAGATTAAAAACGACTTATTATGGCTACTATGCTAATTTCCATAGTAACTTACCTTATTTTACTTATTTGTTATCAGCATTTATGTTTTATGCATTGTGTGTTTATTTAGCAACTAAACCATCAAAAAAAGCATCTATTTTTATGCTTGGATTATATGTATCAGCTAATATCATTCATTTATTAATTGGTACTAGAAATCCATTTATTTTAAGTTTATTATTTGCTTTTGTTTATTTCTTTATGCGACATTATTCTGATAAGAAAGAAATATGGTTAGGTCATAGAGAAAAAATTGCATTAGGAATAGGAACTCCTGTTTTAATGCTGGCTATGGGAGCGATGAATTATCTTAGAGATGGGGCAAAATTAAAATTTGATAGCATTTTTTCGTTATTAGTGGATTTTATATATAAACAAGGAACTAGTTTTGGTGTATTGGCACGAGGATATCTTTACCGGAGTAGTTTACCGATTCGAGAAATGCGAAATTTTACTTTTGGACCAATTTTAGATTATTTTTATCGTGGAAGTATCGGAATAAATTTATTAGGGAGTCAACCTTTTAAAACGACTACGAATAGTATTGAATTAGCTTTAGAAAGTAATAGTTATGCCCATAATATTTCATATCTTGTTTTAAAAAAAGAATACTTGAAAGGGCATGGTATTGGAAGTAGCTATATGATGGAAATTTACACAGATTATGGTTTTGTAGGATTATTCATTGCTAGTAGTATATTAGGCTTTATTTTTATTGCTTTATTACAATCTGCTTACCGTAAGAATCTTTTAGCTTTCGCAGTTTCACTATTAGTTCTTGGAAATTTATTTTTTATGGCAAGAAGTAGTTTCTCAGAAAGTTTCTTTAGTCTATTCACCATGCAATTTTGGACAGTTGTGATTTTTATATTTTTACTGTCTTATTCTATGAAGAAACCAATTTATCATACAACATTAGCAAAGGATGGTTATATACATGTTTGAAAATTATTCATTAGCGGATTTATTAGCTAATTTAAAGAAAAAGAAAAAGTGGAATGTCATTGCTACATTCGTATTATTTATTTTAATGGCAATTCCAATGAGTTATAAAGCAATTACTTCAAAATCAGTTGTAAAAAATAATACAAGTTATTCTAGTTATGTCATTTATAAAATAAATGCTCCTGAAAAGGAATTTAAAACGGAAGCAAACATAAATAATAATCAATTTAGTATGTTCTATTCGAAATTAATTAGTTCGAATATGAATGGTGCTTATTTATTTAATGATTCGACAGATCAAGAAGTCGCAACTTTTGCTGGTGAGATTGCAAGTAATGCAACCCAATTAAGAAATTCAGATGTTGATTTTTGGGAAAAGAAAATTATTGTGACTTCATTAGGAGATTATACAGGAGTTTCTGTTAAAGCATTAACAACAAGTCCAACTTTAAATCAATTAATTGAGAAAAAAGTAGACGTTTTAATGAATAGCTATAAAGATGTTTTTAAAGATGTAACCATTCAAAAATTAAATACTGTAAATTCTCAAGAAGTTGGCGGTAGTGAAACAACTATTTCAAACTTCAATGTAAAACAATTAGTATTAAGAATTGTCGTTGTTTTTGTATTCGCTGGATTTATCGTAATCTTTATTAATTTTGCATGGTATTTATTTAATCCAACAATGAACCGTGCTGGTGATTTCAAAAAATACGATATCCAACAAGTATTTGAAATTGAAAATGCAGAAGTGTTACGTCAATTAATTCGTTATAAAAAAGAAACTCATGGAGAGTTTGCCGTTGTGACTTCAAGTAAAGCAATTGCAAAACAATGGGACCAAAAAATTCAAGATGTAACAATTGAATATGTAGAAGCTTCTAATTTTGAAAGAATTTGTCAATTTGATGCTTACTTATTTGTAGAAGAATTTGGTAAGACTCGCTATGTTGATTTTGAAAAGAAATTACAAGAATTACATAATTTTGATAAAACAATTCTTGGAGTAGCAGTATTTCCACTATAATAAAAAATCTCGTCAGTTATTCTGGCGAGATTTTTTTGTTTCATTTCATATACATTTCATAAATACTCTCTATAATCAGTTACAGATAAGAAATGAGAGAGGAGTTATTCCTTTGATAAAAAATGCAGCACTTTATATTTTTAGAAAAAGAAAGAAAAGTCTGATATTAATCACGATATTTAGTGTTATTTTATCTTGTATATTTGCTTGTATGAGGTTATTATCTACGACTTCCACAGTGCAACAACAATTAAAACAAACGACAACTTCTTCGTTTGAATTTAGAAAAAAAGATGGAACAAGTTTTTCATTCAAACAAGTAGAAGAAATGAAGAAAGTTGCAGATAATGAGTATTTAGAAAAACATTATCAAACAATTGCTAAGTTAGAAAATCACTCAGTGGTGACTGGGGAAGAAAAAATTCAGCGAGATGATATGGATGAAGAAATGAAAAATGTTGTTTCGCTCAATTCTAGTAGCCAAGTGAATCGAGAAAAACTATTCTCAAGTGGAGTTTTCTCATTAATAAAGGGAAAAATGATAGAAGTAACGGATGTTCATAAAATCATGATTCATGAAGAATTAGCTTCTAAAAATCAATTAAATCTTGGAGATACGATAACTCTTGATGTCATTCAACAAGAAACTGGTGAGAAGAAGAAAGTAGACTATGAAATTGTTGGAATTTTTTCTGGGAAAAAGCAAGAAACTTATACAGGATTAACTTCTGATTTTAGTGAAAATACAGTATTTACGGATTATCAATCCATTCATCAACTCTTCACTAGTGAATTAGGGGAAGTTGTGACAGGATTAAATATCTATGCTTCCTCAAGTGAAGAATTACTAAAAATGAAACAAGCAATAGAAACTTTACCATTCAATTGGGAAGAATTTGTAATAGAAAATCAAAAGCAAGATTTCGATGATATTTTAGAAAGTATTACTGGACTTCAAAGTATGGTTCAGTGGATGACAGTAGGGATATTAATTGCTGGAGCGGTTGTTTTATCTCTAATGCTAATGTTAAGTGTGCGAGAAAGAATTTATGAGATTGGTATTTTATTATCGATTGGAATTCATAAAACTTGGATTATTGGAAAATTCTTTGTTGAATTATTCTTATTGACGATTCCAGCTATTTTTGTTTCGCTTGCATTAGGGCCTATGATGGTTCAACAATTAATGAATGGATTTATATCGATGGAGCAGGAACAATCTCCTTTAGGAAACTTTATTTCAAAAGGAGCACAACAAGAAGTAATAACTGTGTTTAGTCAAAGTTATGCATTATTAGCAATAGTGATTGTATTCTCACTTGCTGTAACATTAGGAATCTTTTTAATGAAAAAACCAAAAGAAATATTATCAAAAATGAGTTAGGAGAATGAAGATGAGTGTATTATCAATGAATAAAGTCAGTTATCAATATAAGGAAGCACGTCAAAATGTGTTATCACAAATTGATCAAGAATTTGAAGCAGGAAAATTTTACGCAATTATTGGAAAATCAGGTTCTGGGAAATCAACACTATTATCCTTATTAGCAGCATTAGATAATCCAACAAGTGGAAAGATTTTATTTGAAGGAGAAGATATTCAAGAAAAAGGAGATAGTTATCATCGTAAACATCATATTTCCTTAGTATTCCAAAATTATAATTTAATTGATTATTTAACACCTTTAGAAAATATTCGTTTAGTCAATCCTACAGCTACAAAAGAAATTTTATTACAATTAGGATTAGAAGAAAGTCATGTGAATCGTAATGTTTTAAAATTATCAGGAGGACAACAACAAAGGGTAGCGATTGCGCGTGCGTTGGTTTCAGAGGCTCCAATTATTTTAGCGGATGAACCAACAGGAAATTTAGATGAACATACAGCGGGTGAAATTATAGATGTACTAAAATCACTGGCAAAAGAAAGAAAAAAATGTGTCATTGTTGTAACACATAGTAAAGAAGTAGCAAATGCTGCAGATACGATATTAGAATTACGTGAAACAAAACTTCACGAAGTGAAATAAGTAAAGGGAGATAGAATAGGATGAAAAATGCATTTGCTTATATTTCAAGAAAAATCTTCAAATCATTCGTATTATTTGCCGTTATACTATCTATGGCGACATTAAGTATGATTGGATTGTCCATGAAAGATGCAACGAATCAAGCTTCAAAAGAAGTATTTAAAAATATTACAAATAGTTTTTCAATGGAAATTAATCGTCGTGTGAATCAAGGAACACCTCGTGGCGGAGGAAACATTAAAGGAGAAGATATTAAAAAAATCTCTGAATCTCCAGATATCCAAGGAACTGTTAAACGTATTAATAGTGTAGCTGATTTAGCAGATTACGATATTATTGAAACAAAAGAAACTCAAGGAGTGTTAACACCCGATCGTATTAAGAAATTTAAGCGTGCGGTTATGTTAACTGGGGTTAATGATTCTGCGAAAGAAAATAAATTTGTTTCTGGAGCCTATCAATTGGTAGAAGGAAGTCCATTAGTAGAATCAGATAAACATAAAATTTTAATGCATAAAGATTTAGCTGAAAAAAATCACTTAAAAGTAGGCGATAAAATTACATTAAAATCAAATATTTATGATGCTGATAATGAAAAAGGTGCAAATGAAACGGTAGAAGTTGAAATTAAAGGTCTGTTTGATGGTCATAATAAAACGAGAGTTACAGCAGCACAAGAATTATATGAAAATACTTTAGTAACTGATATTCATACAGCTGCTAAAGTATATGGAAATACAGAAGATACAGCAGTATATCAAGATGCGACATTCTTTGTAAAAGGAAATAAAAATCTTGATACAGTAATTAAAGATTTAGGAAAATTAGCCATTAATTGGAAATCTTATAATTTAGTAAAAAGTTCTTCTAACTTCCCAGCCCTACAACAATCCATTTCGGGCATGTATGCTATTGCAAATAAATTATTTATTGGATCGATTGCATTTGCAGGAATTACAGTAGCATTATTGCTTTTCTTATGGATGAATGCTCGTCAAAGAGAAATTGGTGTTCTATTATCGATTGGCTTATCGAAAATGGAAATATTTGGACAATTTGTATGGGAGTTATTGTTCATTAGTTTCCCAGCTTTTATCGGTGCAACAGGAGTTGCTATTTTGACAGGAAAAACAGTTGGAAATCAATTGCTTGCAAGTGTCACTTCGAGCATTGCAAAACAAATGGGGAAACAAGCAGCCTCAACGGGTTTAGGTGGCGGAGCTGAAGTAGATGGCTTTAATAAGACATTAACTTCGCTAGAAATGGTGATTCAACCAACAAATGTACTATATGTAGTTGGATTTATGATTGTGGTATTAGGGATTGCATTAACGATTGCCAGTGTGAAAACATTTAGTAAAAATCCTAAAGAATTATTGATGGATGTTGAATAAGGGGTCAAATTTTGGGAGAAAATAATGAACCTCTAGAAAAAATGAAATAGATGGATAAAGTGGGCAGACAAAGAACACAACAAGATTCTAAGTCTGCTCATTTTTTATGAAATGACAAGGACAGAAATAAAAAAATCATTTATAATAAGAATGAGAGGAGATGAAGCTGTGAGAATTTTAATGGTCGAAGATGAAGCACCGATTCGTGAAGGAGTCTGTGATTATTTAAGTGAATGTGATTATGAGATGATTGTTGCAAGTAATGGACAAGAAGCGATAGAATTATTTGATTCAAATGAAGTTCATTTAGTGCTATTAGATATTCAGTTGCCGAAAAAGAATGGATTAGAAGTTCTAGAATATATTCGAAGAAAAAGTTCAATACCTGCATTAATGTTAACAGCTTTTAGTGATGAAGAATACCAATTAAAAGCTTTTAGTCAATTAGCAGATGGATATATTGAAAAACCATTTTCTCTACCTGTTTTAAAAGCAAGAATCGATGCTTTAATAAAACGGTATTATTCGGACACAGAAGTGTTTACTTATCAAAATACGAGTGTGAATTTTTCTAGTTATACAGCAACTCTTTCTGGTGAAAAAGTAGATATGAATGCGAAAGAAATTGAAATTTTAAAATGTTTAGTCGATCATGAAGGGCAAGCATTAAGTAGGCAACAAATTATTGATCAAGTTTGGAAGGAAACAGACGAAATTCCTTTTGATCGAGTGATTGATGTCTATATGAAGGAATTACGTAAAAAATTAGCATTGGATTGTATTATTACAATTCGTAATGTGGGATATAAATTGGAGAGACTATGAAATCATTAAAAATATTTCCAAAAATTTTAGCGACAACTTTTTTTATTTTAAGTATGTTAGTCATCGGTATTCATGTTTCGATTTATTTTATTTTTCCGACAACGTATCTTGAAACGAAACAACAGGAGCTAAGTATAAAAGCAGATCAAATTTCTTCTAGTTTAAACTTAAAAGAAGAAAGTCAAATTATGGATTTTGTGAACCTGTATTCGAAAGGCAATGACATTACTTTGATGGCAGGAGCTGAAACAGGATCTAATGAATTTGAAATTAGTCAAGGGATACCAGCTGATTTTTCAAGTTATACCAATTCTTTAGTCATTGAAGAGCGACAAATTCAAACGAAAACTGGAGAAATTTTAAACTTACAATTTATTACAACGACTGATTTACAAAAAGAAGCTATTTCTTTAAGTTGGAAATTTTTACCGTATACTTTGTTAGTATCTTTCGTGATGTCACTGATGATAGCTTGGATTTATGCGAAAATGTTAACGAAACAAGTTCAACAGATGAAAAAAACGATGGTAAAAATGAAGCAATTAGATCGTCATACTTTGTTAGAAGTTCAGACGACTGATGAGATTGGTGAGTTAAAATCACAAATTAATCAGTTGTATATTAATTTATTACAAGTGATTGATGATGTAGAAGAAAAGAATGAAATGATTCTTCAATTAGAAAAAATCAAATACGAATTTTTCCGTGGACGTTCGCATGATTTAAAAACCCCTTTAGCGAGTTTGAAAATTATTTTAGAAAATATGAAATATCATGTTGGAAAATATAAAAATCGTGATTATTATATTGATGAATGTATTCAAATTGTCGATGGATTGACTGGAAAAGTAGTGGAACTACTGCGAGAATCTAAGGAAGCTCTAGGAGAAAAAGCAAAATGGGTTTCTTTAGAAGAAGTAATTCAAACTGTTTCTAAGGAACACCAGTGGATAGCGATTAAACGGAATTTAACAATTCATAATCATATTGTTTCAAAGCAATTATTAATTGGGCAGGAAGCTTTTAAAATGGTACTATCCAATATTCTTAGTAATGCGTATCAATATGCTAAAAAAGGTTCTGTCATTCGAATCGTTTCGGATGAAAATTGTTTAATCGTTCAAAATGAAGTGAATGATGCCGTAGAAGAAATGAATGACTTATTAGAAGGAAATCAAAAGAAAACAGGAATTGGTTTATTAGTTGTTCAAAATTTATTAGAACATTATGGGTTTAGTTATCAGCTAGAAAAGGGTGACAAGCAAGTAACGGTTATGATAGAGTTTCCAAAAAATATGAAGTGAAAAAAGAGGTACATTTCCAAATATACGGAAGTGTACTTCTTTTTTATGAGATTAGTTGCGTTTCCCTAAAAGAGTTAGTAAACTATTTTTATGAGAAAAGTAGGTGAGAGAATGAAAACGAGTTATGCAGTAGTGGATTTAGAAACAACGGGTCCTAAATTTGAAGAAGGTGGAAGAATTTTTCAATTTGGTTGTACCATTATTGAACAGGGGGAAATTGTCACTCAAGTAGATTTATATATTAATCCAGAGACAACGATTCCTTATGATATTCAACAATTAACAGGAGTAAATAAAAAAGAAGTTCGACAAGCACCTTATTTTGATGAAATTTCCTCAACTATTTTTCAATTATTAGAAGGAAAAACATTTGTAGCACATAATATTAATTTTGATTATTCTTATTTAGTAGAAAGTTTTAGAGAATTAGCTGGAATAGAATGGAGTGCTCCTTGTATAGATACTGTTCAATTAGCACAAATTTGTTATCCAACGATTGAAAGTTATCGGCTACAAGATTTAACACAATTTTTAAACATTTCCCATCAACAAATACATTCAGCCGGAAGCGATGCGTATGCAACGGCTCAATTATTTTTAAACTGTATAGAGGAATTAGAACAATTACCTGCTTCTACATTACAACAAATGAGTTTATTTGCCGATAGTTTAATGGCAGAAACGGGGCAAGTAATTCATGAGTGTTATCAGAATACGTCATTAGTCTTGAATAAAAAAGAGTTTATCTTTACAGATGGCTTTGCATTAAATCCCATTGTTGAAAAAGAGGAAGATGATGAACAGACACAAAAATGGAATGCGTTGGAACTTTATCATCAATTAGTGGAGAAAAAGGTGATTGAATATCAACCCTTACAAGTTCAATTGATTGAATTTATGTTAGAAAGATTGAATTATGGTCATTCTATCAGTTGGATAGAAGCGGAACCTGGAGTAGGTAAAACTTTGGCATACTTATTAGTGACTTTACAAATTTGTTCACAAAACCAGCCCATTTGGATAGCAACTTCTACGATTTTATTACAACAACAATTAATCGAACAGGAAATTAAACCTTTAGAGGAAGCTCTAGGCATCTCTATTCCAATC
The DNA here is from genome assembly GCA_963529535.1 of uncultured Granulicatella sp. Taxonomy (GTDB): domain Bacteria; phylum Bacillota; class Bacilli; order Lactobacillales; family Aerococcaceae; genus Granulicatella. The sequence goes on from CAUSAK010000005.1 coordinate 17,891, forward strand.
GCAAGTGTAAAAGGTCAGGAACATTATATTTCTTTGTCAGGGTTGAAGGAGGTGGTTGATTCGTTTGAGCAATACCAAAATCAAAAAGGTGCGTTAACTATTATTGGATTATTAAAATGGTTAGCTCATACAACTACTGGAGATTTATCTGAATGTAATTCCTTATTTTATCATCGTGAAATCTGGGAGATGATTACAAGAAAAGAAAGATCATTCTCGAAGATGGATTTCTATCGTAGAGCAATACGACATGCAAGAAATGCTAAAATCGTGATTACAAACCAAGCATTTTTAGTTCAATATTTAAAACAAGCTCCTCAAAGAGACCAATTTGATAAACCAATTGTAATCATGGATGAAGTACAACAATTGGAGCATGTTTTAGAAAGTCAAGAACAAAAATTATTGGAATTTGATGCATTATGGCAACTACAAATGGAGTGGAACGAATATCATTTAGAAAGTTATTTAGAAATGTCGAGTACTCAAGAACATCAATCCAGACAAATCAATCGTCGATTACTTGAGATTTGTGACTTATATGAAGAATGGATGCAAATGATTCGAAAAGAAAGTTATCCTACTTCTGTGATATTGCTATCTGCAGAAGAATGGGAGAAGAGTATCCATCATCAAACATTAGCAGCGGTAAAAGCAGCTTGTATTGATTTATTAAAACGAACATTTGATTTTAAAGGCAATGATGAACTGGTTCAAAAAACTCATGCTTGTTTACAAAAAATGGTACAAGAAATGGTTCTTTTATTAAAACAAGAAGACGGATATGTAGCCGTTTCTTATGTGTTGAAAAAAGGGCAATATAGTTTACAGCTAGAGAGTATGAAATCAGCTTTAAAAGTCTGGAGAGAAGTTCAACCATATATCCATCAATTTATAGGGATTTCTGCAACTATTCCAATCTTCACGCCACTATTTCATTCAATCGTAAAACAAGAAGATGGATTATTTTTACCAAAAACGTATCAAAATTTTGAACACACTGTATTTATTCCGATAGATTTACCGACTCCTTCCATCATTGTGACACCTGAAAGAGTGGAATTATTAGCGAGACAATTACTAGATATTTATCAAAGAAAACAAGGCAGATGTTTAGTATTGGTTCATTCCATTGAAATGCTAGAGGAATTAGAGCAAGTGTTATTAGAACATCCAGATATTCCGTTATTAGTTCAACGCACTAATCAGTCGAGCAGAAAGGTTCAGCGAAAATTTCAACAACAAGAATCTGTCTTATTATTAGGCGTGTATAGTTTTTGGGAAGGCTTTGATAGTGGAGAGGTATCCATTGATCAATTAATTATTCCAAAATTACCTTTCCCAAATCCAACGCAATTACAGCAAAGAGTCATTGCTGAGGAAATGAAATTACAAAATCGTCATTATTTCCAAGATTATGCTTTGGAAAAAATGTTGCAACAATTTTATCAAGGATTAGGAAGAATGAATCGTCCTCATCAAGAGAAGGCAGAAATATGGATTTTAGATACACGTTCTATCAGTTCTCCTTATGCAAATCGAGTGATGCAATGTATTCCAAATCGAGCAAAGGTTTATTCTCAAACTTTTAGAAAATTAATTCATAAAACAATCAAAGAAAATGGCAGTCTATAAGGCTGTCATTTTTTGTATTCAAGTAACTTTTCAGAAATCCAATGAAAAAAGTTTAAAAATGAACAATATTTAGTTTAAAATCTTATAAATAAGAGTATAATAGAGGTTAATGAGTGTATCGTTTTCACACTGATTAAAAGCAAGTTCCTATTACATTTAATAAGGAGAATGAGGATGAAAGTATTATTTATCGCTGCAGAAGCATCCCCTTTTGTAAAAATTGGCGGACTAGGAGATGTGATTGGTTCACTTCCAAAAGCATTACAAGCTGAGGGAGTAGAAGCTAGAGTGGTGTTACCTTTATATTCTAGTATTAATCGTGAAAAATTTCCTTTAGAATATAAAAAATATATTTTTGTGCAATACGGTTGGAGACATGCCTATTGTGGAATTTTTGAATGTCAAATTGATGGAATTACTTATTATTTTATTGATAATGAACAATATTTCAATCGCTCGTCTGTTTATGGTCAAGACGATGATGGTGAACGTTTTGCATTCTTTTCTAAAGCTGCTTTAGAAATTTTACCGCATATTGATTACCAACCAGATATCATTAATGCAAATGACTGGCATACAGCATTATCGATTATTTATTTAGATGAATTCAAGTCAAGAGGTTTGGAATTTTATCAAAACATGAAATCAGTCATTTCGATTCATAATATTGAATTTCAAGGAAAATTTAATCCTTACGAAATGGGCAATTTATTTGGATTAGATAATAAATATTTTGATGCTTTAATTTATAATGGTGATTTGAATTTGTTAAAAGGAGCCATTCAATTAGCAAACCGTGTGAATACAGTGAGTCAAACGTATGCAAAAGAAATTTTAAATCCATATTTTTCATATGGATTGGATAAAATTTTGCAATTGGAACAAGGAAAATTAGTGGGAATCGTGAATGGACTAGACACAAATGTATTTAATCCAGAAACGGATCCACATCTTGAAAGAAATTATTCATTATCAAGCATATCTGGAAAAGTAGAAAATAAATTAGCCTTTCAACGTCAAATGGCTTTAGAAGAAAATCCTCACAAAATGATGGTGGGGATGGTGACTAGATTAACCCATCAAAAAGGAATTGATTTAGTATTAGATGTAGCAGATGCCTTATTAGACTTAGGAATCCAATTAGTTATTTTAGGAACAGGTGATGCACACTATGAATCAGCCTTACGTTCATTAGAATATCGTAGACATGATGCTGTTAGAAGTTTAATTATGTTTTCAAGTGAAATGTCTTCAAAAGTATATGCTTCTTGTGATGCATTTTTAATGCCATCTAAGACGGAACCATGTGGATTATCACAATTAATCTCGATGCGTTATGGAACAGTTCCAATTGTTCATCGTGTAGGAGGATTATATGATACTGTTCAGCCATTTGATGGGGTTCATGGAACAGGATTTACTTTTGAAAGCTTTAACTCAGGTGATTTATATGATGCAGTAAGACGTACAAAAGAAGTCTACGATTATCAAAAAGAAAATTGGGCTTCGATTGTATCTCAAGCAATGAGTAAAGATGTTAGTTGGAATCAATCTGCGAAGCAATATGTTTCGTTATATCAATCAATTTTATAAAAGGATAAAGGTGATTTATTGTGAATTCATTAAATTTTCAGCAACGTATGGAAAAAACCTTACAAATTCAATTTGGCGTAACGATTGATCATGCCAGTAAACGTCAAGTATATGAAGCAATGATGAGAAGCGTTCGTGAGATATTATCTCAAAAGAAATTTGGATACGAACAAGAATTAAAAAAACGTAGAGTAAAACGTGCGTATTATATGTCCATGGAATTTCTAGTTGGAAGAACGTTAAGAAATAATTTATTTAACTTAGGAATCGAAAAAGAAATTGAATCTTATTTGAACCAACATCACATTTCTTTAGATGAAATTTATCAAATTGAACCTGATCCAGGTCTTGGAAATGGTGGTTTAGGTCGTCTAGCTTCTTGTTATTTAGATGCATTAACAAGTCAAGATTATCCAGTTACAGGATTTTCTATCCTTTATGAATATGGAATTTTCAAACAAGTCATTAATAATGGATGGCAACAAGAATTTCCAGACCACTGGTTAGATTTAGGAAAATATGGCTTAGTTTATCGTAGTGATGAAGAAGTAGAAGTTCGTTTCTATGGAAATATTAAAGAAGAAATGACACCAGAAGGATTCCGTGTGACTCATGAAGATTATACGGCTATTCAAGCAGAACCATATGATTTATTAATTTCAGGGTATGATACAGATACAGTCAATACACTACGATTATGGGAAGCAAAAGCCAAAAAAGGATTTAATATGAAATTATTTGAACGTGGAGAATATTCTCGCTCTTCAGAAGCGGAAGCGATTGCATCTTCTATTTCTAAATTATTATATCCTGCAGATAGCACAAGAGAAGGAAAAGAATTACGTATTAAACAACAATATTTCTTCATTAGTGCATCTTTACAACAATTAGTGAAAAATCATTACCATGAATTTGGAACGTTAGAGAATTTCCATGAATATGCAGCACTTCATATTAATGATACGCATCCTGCGATGGCTGTAGCTGAATTTATGAGATTATTAATTGATGAATATCATTATTCTTGGGAAAAATCATGGGATATCACTACAAAAACATTTGCTTATACAAATCATACGATTATGTCTGAAGCATTAGAAAAATGGGCAGTGGACTTGTTCCAACCAATTCTTCCAAGAATTTACTCTATTATTGAAGAAATAAATCGTCGCTTCTGTCAATGGGTCATTGATATGGGCTATGAAATGACATTGCCAGAAACTGCGATTATTTATGATGGTATGATTAAGATGGCGAACTTATCAATCGTTGGTAGTCACTATATCAACGGTGTATCGAAATTGCATAGTGATATTTTAGTCGATTCTACATTCCGTTCATTTTATGCTTTGTATCCGGATAAATTTGGCAATGTGACTAATGGGATTGCCCATAGAAGATGGTTAGGACAAGCCAATCCTGAATTAACGAATTATTTAGAATCTTTAATTGGAATTGATTTTGTCAAAGATTTATCGAAGATTTCTAAATTATTAGACTATCAAGATGATGAGAAAGTTTTACATGCATTAAAAAATATTAAACATCAGAAGAAACAACAATTGGCAGCTTATATTCAAGAAACATTAGGAATTACGGTAAATCCAAATTCTATTTTTGATGTACAAGTGAAGAGACTTCATGAATATAAACGTCAATTATTAAATGCTTTGCATATTGTTTATTTATATCAAGCCATTAAATATCAAGGATTAAGACCAACTCCAAGAACCTTTATTTTTGCAGCAAAAGCTTCGTCAGGTTATGATATGGCGAAAAATATTATTAAATTTATCCATTCAATCTCACAATTAATTGAGAGTGACGAATTAGTAAGAGAATATATTAAAGTAGTTTTCATTCCAGATTATAAAGTAAGTCTTGCAGAAATTATTTTACCTGCAGCAGATGTGAGTGAACAAATTTCTCAAGCTGGTAAAGAGGCAAGTGGTACTGGTAATATGAAACTGATGTTAAATGGAGCCATTACACTAGGAACATTAGACGGAGCTAATGTTGAAATTTTAGAGGCTGTTGGAGAAGAAAATATTGTAATTTTTGGATTAGAAACAGAGGAAGTCAATCAATTAGTTGCAGAAGGGTATAAACCTTGGGAATGGTATAATCGTTCTGAAAGAGTGAAGCAAACACTTGATTTCATTCGTACGATGACTGTTGGTGGTATGAACTTTAATTTCTTAGTAGATTATTTATTGAATCATGATCCGTTTATGTGTTTAGCTGATTTTGAATCGTATATTCATGCGCAACAACAAATTGAAGCTGCATATAATAATGAAAAACAATGGCAAAAGATGAGTTTAGTAAATACTGCAAAAGCGGGTATTTTCTCAGCGGATCGTTCCGTAAAAGAATATGCAGATAGAATTTGGCATATTAAACAAGTGAAATAAAAAAAGTAAAACTTTTTTGAGGCGACAAATGTCGTCTCTTTTTTTATGAAAAAAATTAAAAGATAAGGCTTGACAAAAGGTTAAAAAAAGGTTATTTTATAAAACGTAATATTTACGATTTATGAAGGAGATATCAATGAAACCTACTAGAAAACAAATTTGGCTGGCTGGATTAGCGAGTGTTTTAGCGATTAGTACAGCAGCTTGTGGAGTAACACAAAACCATTCAAAACAACAAGCAGAAGAAACGACTGTTTCTAATGCTCAAATGACAAAATTTGAAAAACTTGCAGAAGAAATTAAAAATAATAAACCAAAAACAATCGTTGGAGAAGTATTTGAAAATGGCTATTTAAAAAAACACGGAGATCATTATCATTTTGTATACGGAACTCCACCAGCAGATGCTATTTATGAACAAAAAACTTCTACTACGAAAACTATTAGCTCTACAGATGATGGATATGTATTCAATCCAAATGATATTGTAGAAGAAAACGAAATGGGATATGTAGTGCGTCACGGGGATCACTTCCATTTTATTTATAAAAATAAAGCGCAACAGACGCTTGCTACAACAATGGCTACAAATTCAGTAGCGCATGAACATCATGAAGAAGTTGAAGATGGATATGTATTTGATAAAAAAGATATCGTTGAAGAAAATGAATTGGGATATGTTGTACGTCATGGAGACCATTTACATTTTATTTATAAAGATAAACAAGGAAATCCAGTAGTAACTGCTGAACATCATGAACACCACAATCATGACGGCGATGATGGAGATAAAGTTGAACACGTTGGTGAACATGACGACCATGACGGAGAAAAAGAAGATCACGAAGGTGGGCATCACAACCATGATAACGATGGGTTTGTTTTCAAAAAAGAAGATATTATAGCCGAAACTGAATCAGGGTATATCGTTCGCCACGGAGATCATACTCACTTTGTTTATAAACATAAAAATGAAACCCTAAATTTAAATCATCACTCCCATCATAACGACGACAAACATGAACACCACGACCATGAAGCAGAGAAACACGAAAATGAAGCAACTTCAGATGATTATGTTTCTCCAATTCCAAACGAAAAAGATTTAACAGAAAAATCTCCAGAAGTTCAAAAATATTTAGATTATATTGCTTATGCGTATGGAGTTGAAAGAAATTCGATAAAATTAGAAAAAATGTATGATATAAAAACAGGAAAGTATATCGGAAAAGGATTCACTTTCCAAAATATGGAATTAGGACAAGATAAATCACATGTTCATCCTTGGAATATTCCACTACGTAATTTTGAAGTTCCAAGTTCAGATGAATCCATTGATCCAGAATTAAGATTTGCACAAGAAATTGCTTCTTTAGCAAAACGTATGGGAATTTCTGTAAAAGATATTCGAATTTTAGGCGATAAATTTGAAGTACCACATGGAGATCATAGTCACTCTCTAAAAATTCAAAATATTGAAGGTGCAAAAAAATATGTTGCGAATAAATTAAAAGAAATAACTCCTAAATATGTCGCAGGAGATTTAGATACGAAAGCCGTTGAAAGTCAAATTGAAGCTTTAGCGAATAAAGCATCTGAAAAATATAAAACTCAACCTGTTGAATTAAGCCGTATCTTAACAAGTTTACGAGAAATCAAAGAACGTTTAGATGAAAAAGGAAATTCAACTCAAGGATATTTAGAGTTATTAAAACAATTTGATGAAAAATATATTGAAAAAGCAACAACAGTTACATCTTCAGAACTTTCTAAAGAGGAAAAAGCATTAAATACATTACACGAAAGTATTATTCGTACAATTAATGATTTAGAATTAACTGATTATAATGTTACAAAAGATGAGTTAAGAGTTGCAGCGAATAAAGCAATTGAAGCAAAAGATATGAAAGCTTTAGAAGCTGTAAGAGATTATGTACAAGCATTACAAGATGCGAATAAGCGTCTTGGAGTTGAAGGTATGAAGTATTTATACTTCTTAACACAACATGTTCAAGATAAACCATTACCTTTTGAATTAAGAGAAAAAGTTTCTGATTTAATTGCAAAATTATCGAAAGCAAAATTTATTCCTGGTGAAACAGGAACAACTGAAGCGATTATTAGTCCATCTTATTTTGCCACAAAAGAAATCAAAAAAGCTCATGAAAATCCATCTGAAAAAGTGGATACAAGAGTTGGAGATAACTATAAAGCAATTGCAAAACCAGATGATGAAGAGTCAATGAGTAAATTAGCTGAGATGAAAGAATTTGCTGAAATGGCATTAGAACAAGCAGATAAAGATGATTCACTCCCAACTTCAGATTTCACAGAAGAACTATCTGAAGAAGTGAAGAAAGATTTAGCAACACCAAAATCTAAAGATCAAGCAACTTCAGAGAATACAACAACTCCGAAAGTAGAAGAATCAACTGCTAATGAAGCAAGTACTCCAGCGGAAGCTGAGAAACCAGTGGTTACTGATAAAACAGAGGAAACTGTAGCACCAACTACTGCAACAACTGCATCACAACCTGCAACGTCAGCTAGTGAACAACCACACGCTTAATTTGTCGATAAACTGATAGCCAAACTACTTGTAGAACATACATATAGTGGCAATCGGAAAAGAACCGAATTTTACCGAATTCGGTTCTTTTTTATAAATTAAGGGAATCCATTAGAATTGCTAAATTCTAATAGATTTTCTAGTTTAATAGCAGTATACTTGTAGCAGTATTGCTAGAAGGAGATAGAGTAAATGGGTGTAATCATAAATGTTATTGCGATTGTGATTGGTACAATGATTGGATTATTCTTAAAACGAGGAATGTCTGAAAAGATGTCTTCTCATATTATGCAAGGTCTTGCATTAATCACGTTTATCATTGGATTAAAAGGAGCTTTAGTGGATCAAGATATGATTTTGTTAATTGTATCGATTTCACTAGGAGGATATCTTGGAGAAATGATGCAATTAGAAGAGAATATTCGAAAATTTGCAGAGTGGGTTCAAAATAAACTATCAAAAGAAGGTTCCAAAAATCAATTAGCAGAAGGATTTGTTTCAGCAGTCTTAATCTTTTGTGTTGGAGCAATGGCAGTAATGGGTTCGCTTGAAGCAGGATTGAGAAATAATCACGGTATTTTAATAACGAAAGCTTTAATTGATGGATTTGCTTCCATTATACTAACGACTACAAAAGGAGCAGGAGTTATGTTATCCGCATTAGCGATTCTTTTGTATGAAGGAGGAATAATGCTTCTTGCTCAATTTGTAGCACCGTATTTAAGTGAATCGATTGTCTATGCGATGTCTGCAGTGGGTTCTTTATTACTCGTAGCATTGGGATTAAATTTATTAGAATTAACAAAAATAAAAGTCATGAACTTTTTACCTGCAATGTTTTTACCGATTGTGTTAATTCCATTCTTTAGTCTCATTCGTGGATAGGATAAAAGTAAGAGAGTGAATAGGAAATAAGTTGTATTTCTATTCACTCTCTTTTGTATGAAATTTTATACTAATTCAATCGCTCCAAAACTATTTGGTCCTACTACAATTCCGTGAGGAGTAGGGTAAAATTCACCTTTCTGGTAAAGACTATCTCCTGAATAGTTTGCAAGGAAATGAGCAGAATCATCTAAATTGATAATACATAGCAATTTGCCACGTTTATAAGCAATACAGCCATCTGTTACTTTAATGATGTCACAGTCTGCTTTAAAATCTTCTTGATGTTGATGTCTAAAGTTTGTTAATTCTTGATAGAATGCTAATACTTCATCATCTTTCTCATTGAATTTGAAAGGCATACGATTATATGGATCTCTAAAGCCATACATACCAATTTCATCTCCATAATAAATACAAGGAACACCTGGAAGAGTAAATTGAATAAAGGATGCGACAAAGAATCTTTCTTTTGCTAATTGATATTCACTAGCAGTCAATTTATAATCTGGTCGTTTTTCAACAGGGAATTCTTCTGGTCTATCAAATGCTAAAATCGTTAAAATTCTTTCAGTATCATGACTCGATAATAAGTTCATTAAAACATCTAATGCAGGTTTTGGATAGTTCTCTAATAATTCTAATAAAGCTAGAGAAAATTGACGAGCATCTTTATGTTTAACGAAGCGAATAATCGCATCTCTCCATGGGTAATTCATCACACTATCAAATTGTTTTCCTAAGAAGTATCTTCTTCTTGTGTTGTAAGAGAATTTTGTCGTAGCATCTTCCCAAACTTCCCCTAATAAGAAGCAATCTGGATCTTCTTGTTTGGCAGATTTTCTTAATTGATCAATGAAACAATCTGGGAATTCGTCTGCTACATCAATTCGCCATCCGCTAATGCCTAAACGTTGCCAATAAGGAATAACACCATTTTTAGCATTAAACATAAATTCTTGATATTCTTTATTTTCTTTGATAACGGTTGGTAAATTCGTGAATCCCCACCATGATTGATAAACATTTGGAAACTCCATAAAAGTAAACCATGGATAGTAAGGAGAATCTTGAGATTGATAAGCTCCTACACTGTCATAATGTCCATAACGATTGAAATAAATGCTATCTGCACCCGTATGGCTAAATACTCCGTCTAATGTAATACGAATATCTTCTTCTTTAAAATCTTTACATAAATCTTTAAAGTCTTGGACAGTTCCTAAATAAGGGTCTACATTAAAGTAATCAGAAGTAGAGTAACGATGATTTTCAGGACTTTCTACAATTGGATTTAAGTAAATACTATCAATCTTCAATTGTTTAAAGTAAGGTAATTCTTCATGAATTCCTTTTAAATTTCCCATAAAGAAATCTTGTGCACGATAATCTTCATGTGTAATAGAAGAATAAGGAATAGCATTCCAATCATCATGTCGTACACGTACTTCTTCATTAGCAGCAAGGGTTGCTTGATAATGAGGACTCTTCTTGAAGCGATCTGGGAAAATTTGATACATAATGCTTCCTTTCATCCACTCTGGAGTTTGGAAATCTGCATCATATACCGTTAATTGCCATGAAGCATATGACTGTTCTTCCATTGTAAAGACAGCATTAAATTCATGTTTTTTTAAATAACCAATCGAGTCATCAAACGTAATTTCAAAATCATAAAAATAAAGTCCGGTTTCTAACGCTGGAATTGTAACGGAATATTTTCTAAATTGTTCTTTTAACACATCGGTTGGTTCCAATGGAAAAATATTTTTTTGTTGAGTAAAATCATTAAATAAATTTAATGCAATTGTTTTAAAATAAAAATCTTGGGGTACCCAAACTTCAAAGCGAATGTCTTGAGAAGAAGAGACTGCACCTTTTGGATATTTATCTTGAAGAGGATTAAATTGAATCAAGAAATATCTTCCTTTCTTTTTATAAGCAATATTAAGTCAATTGTAGTATAAAATAATAAAAAAAGAAATAGTTTGTGCGAAAAATATTTTTTTCTTATATTCGGAAATGAAACGCTTTACTTTTTTTGCGAAAAAATGAAAAAAATATACGAAAAGTCACAACTTTATGCTATAATTAACCCATAAGTAAACGGAAATAAATGAAATAGCGATTTTTTTATTAACAGCAAATGAAAACGCTTTTCGTTAAAAGTAAAACGTATTGCTTAAAAGAAGGGGGATTTATTTATGGATCATTCATTAGATAAATATTTATTTCATGAGGGGAAAAATTTTCGTACGTATGAATTTTTAGGCTCATTTCTTGAAGGAGACCAATGTACCTTTAGAGTTTGGGCGCCACATGCTCAAGCAGTTTTTGTGTCAGGAGATTTTTGCTGTTGGAATCCTACAGCTTATGAATTGACGAGAATAAATAATGAAGGTCTTTTTGAAGGGACTGTGCCAAATGTTCATCCTTATGATGCTTATAAATATGTTATAAAAGCTTCGGACGGACGAATGTTGTGGAAGTCTGACCCTTATGCAAGACATGCACAAACACGTCCAGAAACTGCTTCAAAAGTGTATGAAAATCAAAATTATTTATGGAAAGATGAGGAGTGGATGAAACAAAGATCGATTCCATTTCAACAACCAATGAATATTTATGAGGTTCATTTAGGTTCATGGAAGCATGGAGAAAATGGAGAATTTCTTAGTTATCGTCAATTAGCAGATACTTTAATTCCATATGTGAAGCAAATGCATTATACGCATATCGAATTATTACCAATTACGGAATTTCCATATGATCCTTCTTGGGGCTATCAAGTGACAGGTTACTTTGCGGTTACTTCTCGATATGGAACGCCGGATGATTTTAAATACTTAATTGATAAAGCACATCAAAATGGAATTGGGGTGATTTTAGATTGGGTACCTGGACATTTTACAAAAGATGAATATGGTTTATATGAATTTGATGGAGAATGTTGTTACGAATACTCTGATGAACGTAAAAAAGAACATAAGTCATGGGGAACACGAGTATTCGACTATGGACGTGGAGAAGTTTGTTCTTTCTTATTCTCTAGCGCTTGTTACTGGATTGAACAATTCCATTTAGACGGATTACGCGTAGATGCAGTAAGTTCTATGCTATTTTTAGATTATGACCGTCCACAGCATTTAGCTGCTAAAAATATTTATGGAGGAAATGAAAACTTAGAAGTATTGGATTTCTTTAAAACATTAAATTATTATGTTCAAGAAAATTATCCAGGCGTGATGATGATTGCAGAAGAATCAACAGCTTATCCAAAAATTACTGCACCAATTCAAGACGGCGGACTTGGTTTCCACTTCAAATGGAATATGGGATGGATGAATGACAGTTTAGATTATATCGAAGAAAATCCAATTTATCGTCAATGGTCTCATAATAAATTAACTTTCTCTATGTGTTATGCATTTGTGGAAAACTTTATTTTATCGATTTCCCATGATGAAGTTGTGCATTTGAAAAAATCACTATTAGATAAATTCCCAGTTGGTTATGATGATAAATTTTCTAATTATAAAACATTTTTAGGATATATGTTTGCTCATCCTGGTAAAAAATTAACCTTTATGGGAACAGAAATTCCTCAATTTATTGAATGGGATGAAAATAGAGAATTGGATTGGATGTTATTAGATTTTCCTTCTCATTATAATGCGCATCGATTCGCTCAAGAATTGAATCAGTATTATCGTAAAACACCAGCTCTTTGGCAACAAGATGGAGGCTGGGAAGGATTTGAATGGCATGTGGTTGATGATGCATCTCATAATGTATTTGCTTTTTCAAGAAAAGCTGCTGATGGTCAAGAAGTGCTTGTGATTTCTAATTTTTCTGGAGAAAATTGGGAACAGTATTCAATCGGTTTCCGTGACGAAAGAAGCTATAAAATGGCATTGAATTCTGATGCTAAAAAATTTGGTGGTCAAGGAATTATTAATAGAAATTTAAAAACAAAACAACAACAATGTGGGGATTTCCCATATACACTTCAAATTACGATACCAGCATTCTCAACAATGTATTTAGAAAAGAAATAAACTAATTTGGGGGATAAACAGATGGCAAGAAAGAAAGAAATGGTTGCAATGTTATTAGCAGGAGGCCAGGGAACTAGATTACAGGTCTTAACGCAAGATATGGCAAAACCTGCTGTGCCTTATGGTGGAAAGTATCGTATTATTGACTTTCCATTGTCCAATTGTGCAAATTCAGGAATTTCTACAGTTGGGGTATTAACACAGTTTAAACCTTTGGAATTAAATTCCTATATGGGAAATGGACAACCATGGGACTTAGATAGAATGGATGGCGGGTTATCTATTCTCCCACCTTATACTGCTGGCAAAACTGGGGAATGGTATAAAGGAACGGCACACGCGATTTATCAAAATATTAAATATATCGAACAATATGAACCTGAATATGTGTTAATTTTATCAGGGGATCATATTTATAAAATGAATTATAATAAGATGTTAGATTTCCATAAGGAAAAAGAGGCAGATTTAACGATTGCTCATATTAATGTTCCGATGGAAGAAGCTCATCGTTTTGGAATTTTAAATACAGATGAAGATTTGAGGATTGTAGAATTTTTAGAAAAACCAAAAAATCCAATTTCTACGAAAGCTTCAATGGGGATTTATATTTTCAATTGGAGAGTTTTACGTGAATATTTAATTCGAGATGAAGCCAATCCAGAAAGTGAAAAAGATTTTGGAAAGAACATTATCCCAATGTTATTAGAAGAAGAAAAGAAAATTTATGCATTTCCATTTGAAGGCTATTGGAAAGATGTAGGTACCATTGAAAGTTTATGGGAAGCAAATATGGATTTGATTAAAAGCCGTGAAGCTTTTGATATTGATGATACGACTTGGAGAATTTATTATCGACATGAAGGACGTTTGCCTCAATATTTAGGAGAGCATGCTGATATTCAATCTTCTATGATTTCAGATGGGACTTTAGTCTTTGGACAAGTAAAAGATTCAATTATTTCTTCTGGAGTGGTCATTGCAGAAGAAGCTGTTGTAAAAGACAGTATTATTATGCAAAATGCAACAATTGAAAAAGGAGCAAGTGTCTATCACACAATTGTAGCCGAAGGAGCGGTGATTAAAGCAGGCGTATCAATCGGTCATGAAAAAATTGAATTAGGAAAAGATATGATTACGGTAATTGGACGCAATGAAGTCGTCACTGAACCGAAGAAAGCGGGAGGATGCTAAAATGATAAAAGCTTTTGCGATTTTATTTGCGGATAATTATAGGCAGGATGATTTACATGGACTAGTTCGTTCAAGAACTTTAGCTTCACTTCCAGTTGGTTCTAGATATCGTTTAGTAGACTTTATGTTATCGTCTTTAGTAAAAGCAGGAATTGATAATATTGGAATAGTAACAAACCATAATTATAAATCTTTAAGAGACCATGTAGGCTGGGGAAAAGATTGGGATTTAAATAGAAAAAATAGTGGTTTAACATTAATTACACCATTATCAAATTACTTATCTACACGAATTCCTCGAAACAAAATTGAAGCAATGGCCAATACGATGGTATATACTGAAGAGTTGAATGAAGAGTATTGTATTTTGGCGGATTCGAATATTATTGGAACGATAGATTTTAAAGAAATGTTTCAATATCACGTTGATACAGGCTCTGACATTACGGTAGCGTATCACTATCGTAAGCCTGAAATTGGCGAATCTCAAATCATTTTTGATAAAGATTATAAAGTGTATGAAAGTTTGTATCATTTCAATGGTGGCAGAGAAAAATGTGCGACTCAAGTAAAAATTTATATTATGACAAAAGAATTGTTAAATGCCATTATTAAAAAGGGAATGACTTTAGGATGGGAAGATATTTTACGCGATTATGTTTCTAAAAATTTAGATACTTTAAATGTTTATGCATATGAAATTAAAGGATATTCAAAAGTAATCAATAGCGTAAAAGATTATTTTGATTTCAACCAAGATTTATTAAAACCAGAAACATTGACAGCCGTATTTGATAGTGGAGTTGAAATTTTAACACGTGTACAAGATAGTGTACCGACTCATTATGGAGAACATTCTAAAGTGAAACGTTCGTTATTAGGGGATGGTTCTTATATTAATGGTACCGTTGAAAATAGTATTATTTTCCGTGATGTTATTATTGAAGAAGGAGCTGTTGTAAAAAACAGCATTATTATGGCAGACTCCATAATTAAAAAAGGTGCGAAATTAAATTACGTAATAACGGATAAAAGCATTGAAGTTCCAGAAGAAAAAGAATTATTAGGAACAAGTGAATGTCAAGTTATTGTTGAAAAAAATAAATGTGTGTAATGTTTAGGATAGCTTCCAGTTTGGGAGCTATCTTTTTTTGCTTGTCGCTATAAAATACTGGTGCTTTTTACTAGCTTATCGTATAATAAATTTATCTGAATTTAAAAATTAGAAAAGGTTGTGCATCCATGAGAAGACGTACGATGTTGCTTTTTGTCTGCACGTTTTTAGTGATTTTTTTTGGAGCAGCTCGAATATTTTATCTGAGTCAATCAGAACGATTAAAGGCTAAAGATATGGCAGTAGAAATTGCAGCACAAAAAGTTCAATTTACGAAAATTACAGACTTTTATTGGTTTAATACGGAAGAAACTTATTATTCACTAGCTGGAATTACAACAGAAGGTCAACAATTATATGCGATTGTTTCTCCGGCTAAAAAAGAAGTAACGATACTGCAACAGGATGCGGTCATTAATGAACAAGAAGCGCGCTCCATTACAAAGCAAGCGAAAAATACAGATAAAATTTTAGAAGCTAGATTAGGGATGATAAAAGATGAACCAGTATGGGAAGTTAATTATCGAACAAAAAATCAGCGGATTGGATATTATTATATTTCCGCCAGAAATGGACAGTGGATAAAAGATATTGAAAATATTTAAAGGTGGTTTGCTATGGTGAAAATATCAAAACGTGTTTCTAATATACTTCCCTCGGGAACGTTAGCAATGACACAAAAAGCAAGAGAATTAAAAGCAACAGGAAAAGATATTATTAGTTTATCAATTGGTGAGCCAGATTTTAATACGCCTGAAAAAATTACAAAAGCAGCAGTTGAAGCATTATTGAAACATGAAACCGATCATTACACGCCTACACTAGGATTAGATGAATTAAGACAAGCCATTTGTGATTTTCATTTAAGAAAAGATGACGTACAAATAACTAAACAACAAGTAGCTGTTTTTGCAGGTGCAAAATTTGCATTATATTCTGCATTTCAAACATTAATTGACCCAGAAGAAGAAGTATTAGTTCCGACTCCCTATTGGGTGAGTTATGCTGAACAAATTACATTAGCTCAAGGTATTCCAGTTTTTGTTGAAACAAGTGAGAAGAATGATTTTAAGTTAACCGTAGATTTGTTAGAAAAAGCTTTAACAGAAAAAACAAAAGTATTAATATTAAATTCTCCATCGAATCCAACAGGATTAACGTATTCTAGAGATGAATTACTCGAGATTAGTCAATGGGCATTAAATCATCAAGTGTTTGTCATTGCGGATGAAATTTATTACGAATTAGTACATGATGTGCCAAGTGTAAGTGTTTCTAGTCTATCTGAAGCAATCCAAAATAATACACTAGTCATTAATGGATTATCAAAATCTGTAGCAATGACGGGGTGGAGATTAGGATATGCCTTTGGTCCAATAGAAGTGATTCGTGCATTAAATGATTTAACAAGTCATACAACAAGTAATCCAGCCGCAGTTGTTCAGTATGCTGCAATTCGTGCTTTTCAAGAAGATTTACAAGAAGATAAGGAAGCGATGCGCTGTCAATTCCAAAAGAGAATTGAATTATTCCATGGACTTATTCAGGAAATTCCTGGAATGTCATGCGTGAAACCAGGTGGAGCATTCTACTTGTTTGTCAATATTCAAGAAGCAATGAAGATAGTTGGAGTTGAAACTTCAGATGCATTTGCATTAAAATTATTAGAGGAAGTTGGAGTGGCAACTGTATCGGGGGAAAACTTCGGTTGCCCTGGGTATTTGCGATTAAGTTGTGCAAGTAGCAAACAAGAGCTAACACAAGCAGCTCAAAGAATCAATCAGTTTGTTAGAAATTATTTGTAGAAAGAGGGATTATTTTGGAAAAAATCAGAATGAACCAAGCAAAAGATTATGTTGGGCAAACAGTCCTAATTGGAGCTTGGGTAGCCAATAAACGTTCAAGTGGGAAAATTGCTTTCTTACAATTACGTGATGGAGCAGCTTATTTCCAAGGGATTGTTGTAAAAAGCGATGTTCCTGAAGAAGTATTTGAAATTGCTAAATCATTAACACAAGAAACAGCTGTTTATATAACTGGGGTTGTACAAGAAGATACTCGTTCAAAATTAGGGTATGAATTATTAGTAACAGGATTAGAAGTGATTGGTGAAAGTCATGAATATCCAATTACTCCAAAAGAACACGGTACTGATTTCTTAATGGATCACCGTCATTTATGGTTACGTTCAAGTAAACAACATGCCATTATGCAAATTCGTAATGCCATTATTTATGCTTCATATGAATTCTTTGATCAAAATGGATTTATTAAATTTGATAGCCCAATTTTATCTGGAAATGCAGCAGAAAATACAACTGAATTATTTGAAACAGATTATTTTGGAGATCCAGCTTTCTTATCTCAATCAGGTCAATTATACTTAGAAGCTGGGGCAATGGCATTTGGACCAGTATTTGACTTTGGACCAGTATTCCGTGCTGAAAAATCAAAAACTCGTCGTCACTTAACAGAATTCTGGATGATGGATGCTGAATATCCATTCGTGACTCATGACGAATCATTAGATTTACAAGAAGCTTATGTAAAAGCATTAATTCAAGGAGTTTTAGATCGTGCCCCTCATGCTCTTGAAACATTAGAAAGAGATGTAGATTTATTGAAGAAATATGTGAGTGAACCATTCAAACGTATTTCTTATGATGAAGCGATTGACTTACTACAAGCTCATGAAGCAGATGAAGATACAGATTATGAACATTTAGAACATGGAGATGACTTTGGTTCACCACATGAAACTTGGATTTCAAACCATTTTGGAGTTCCAACATTCGTAATGAATTATCCTTCAGATATTAAAGCATTTTACATGAAGCCAGTTCCGGGAAATGAAAGCCGTGTACTATGTGCAGACTTATTAGCTCCAGAAGGATATGGAGAAATTATTGGTGGGTCTGAGCGTGAAGTGGACTATGATAAATTATATGAAAAAATTAAAGAGAATGGCTTAAATCCAGATGATTATGCATTCTACTTAGATTTAAGAAAATATGGTTCAGTTCCTCATGCTGGATTTGGACTAGGGTTAGAAAGAATGGTGACATTCGTTGCTGGAACGAAACATATTCGTGAAGCAATACCATTTCCACGTTTATTAAACCGTATTTTCCCATAAAATAGACAATTTCAAACCGATTTTTAGAATTTCTAGAAATCGGTTTTTATGTCAGAAAAAGAGGTGACAATTTTGGAACAAACATTTCAACAATTTTGGATGTATCAAGGCGGAACGACCGTTCCAAATCCATTCATCCGATATTATCAAAAATTGCAATTAACGGCGCAAGAATGCTTGATACTTTCTTGGTGGTTACAACAGTCGACTTCAGAATATTTTCCATTAAATGTAGAAGAAGTCTGTGATGTATTTTCGATTTCTGAAAATACTTTATTTCAAATCATTCAACATTTATTAGATCGACAAGTGGTATCCGTTACTCAAAAAGAAAATGAAGAAGGAAAAAGAGAAGAGTACTATAGTTTAGCACCATTATTTCAACAATTAGACATTTTACATCGACAAGAAGTTGCTAAAAAAGAAGAAAAAGAAAAGCCAAATTTAATTTTTGTAATCGAAAAAGAATTTGGAAGACCCATTAGTTCATATGAAATTCAAATGATTAAGAGTTGGATTGATAAAGATGAATATTCGTATGAGTTAATTTTAGCAGCTTTAAAAGAAGCTGTGTTGAATCAAGTGTTTACACTGAAATATATGGACAAAATTTTATTAACATGGCAAAGGAAAGGATTTAAAACGGTTCAACAAGTGATTCAAGAGAAGAATCGTACAAGAAATGGTAATTTCGCTTCCAAAGCTAAAGAAACAACTCCACTTCCTCAAGTTCCATTAGATAATTGGTTGGATTAATGGAGGAAGACAATGTTATCAAAAACAAAAACGATTGAAGCGGTTCAAACCATGGGAGATTTATTTCCAGATGCTCATTGTGAGTTAAACCATCGCAATGCTTTTGAATTACTAATTGCAACGATTTTAAGTGCTCAAGCAACCGATGTAGGTGTGAATAAAGTAACGCCAAAATTATTTGAGAGATTTCCGACTCCTGCTCAACTAGCAGATGCGAGTGAAGAAGCAGTGATTGAATGTATTCAGTCATTGGGATTGTATCGCAGTAAAGCAAAAAATATTCGCCTTTGTGCGCAGCAATTAATGGAACGGTTTAATGGAGAAGTTCCTAAAACAAGAGAAGAATTAGTGAGTTTAGCGGGAGTTGGTAGAAAAACTGCCAATGTAGTGATGAGTGTTGCTTTTAATATTCCAGCGTTTGCGGTAGATACTCATGTTGAGAGAATTTCAAAACGTCTCCAAATTTGTAGACAAAAAGATACCGTGTTAGAAGTAGAAGAAACTCTATGTCGTAAAATTCCGAAAGAATTATGGTCGAGAGCGCATCATTGGATGATTTTCTTTGGAAGATATCACTGCATTGCTCGAAAACCAAAGTGTCATGAATGTCCCTTATTAGAAATGTGTGTGTTTGGTCAAAGAGAAGTGTAATGAATTGAACAATAAATTAATATGAATAATAAAACGTTAACAAAAATTCCCAACACCTTCCTTTTTATAGCTTGAAAATGTGATAATAACAATGTTTTTGAGATTTTTTAACTGACAATAAACCTTTAATGTGCTATACTTTAATTAGTAATATTGCAGATGTGTTGGATTTGGAAGGCCCGTGGGAAGAGGCGATAGAGATGGTACTTAAAGTGACCAAAAAAGTTCAAGGAATCGTTGAAACGGAACTTCGTAAAGGAACCACAAAATCTAGAATTGCACATATATTGGGTATATCATATGAAGAAGTTCTTGTTGTCATTAAACGAGTAAAAGATTCTATCCGCCCAGATGTAGGAGATCGAATTCATTTTACATTTAGAGATCAACAGATGTATGGTGTGATTTATAAGTTACTTTCCAATAGTGCAGTCGTGATTATTGATTGGAATTCTTCTACGACCGTGATGAAAGATATTTGTGAAGACCGCACCATCGTGAATTTTAAAGATATTATTGAATTTATACCAGATGATGCTAAGGCAGACTAATCTTGGATTAGTCTGTTTTTCTTTTAAAGAGGAGGTAAATGATGGAAAATACAATTGAATTTCCAAATCAAGAAGAATTTTATATCGAAAAAGCAAACCAATGTCAAAAAGAAGATGATTTAATTGGTGCTATCGATTGGTTCGAAAAAGGATATATTAAGACTCGTTCAAATCAATTATTGGAAAAATTATGGACTTTACTATGCCGTAGTCAAGATTGGAATGAAATGATTTGGCTCGTAGAAGAGTTTGAATTGAAGGAAGAAAAATATGTATCTGTTTATTTAGAAGCATTAATTCGTATGAATCGGTTCGAAGAAGTGGAAGCATATCTGAAACAGTCTGAACAGTTAGAGGTTCCATGGATAAACGCACTACAACTAAAAATGATGAATCAAAAATTGAAACAGGAACAAGAGAAAGTGCAGCAGTTACAAGGGATTGGAGAAGCGTTACAAAATAAAGATAAGAATTTTTCTGTAGAAGAAATTCATTATATGACACAAGTGTTAATTGATTCTATATTGCCTCAAAAAGAATTTGTGATTCAGTTATTTTTACTTCATCCCAAGACACCAATGTTTGATAAAGCTATTTTATTAGACGAATGGTTGGATTCTGGAATGTTTGAGGTGATTCAATTACTCTGGAATGGGGAAACAAAACTGATAGAACGAAATAAACTATTTTCAATTTCTAAATTACCATTGTATAAAGAAGAGTCAGAGTTGTTAAATGAGTTAATGAATCATTTTTCGATGGAAGAAGCTACGATATTCGCTCAAAAATGGATGCAAGATATCATTCGATTACATCCGTTTCAAAAGGAGTATATTTCTTCTTTTGAAAAATGGTTGGATTATTTTTCAGAAAGAGAAGATTTGATGCAAAGTTTATTTTATGATGATGCTACTTTTATCAAACAATACGAAGATTTTCGAGAAAATGGATGATGAAAATAAAATTGAAACATTTTATTTTAAAAAAAGAAATGGAACGTATATAATGAAATAAAAAGCTGTCTGATAATAGAAAAGGTTGGAGGTTTTTATGATGAAAAAAGGAATCGTAAAATGGTTTAGCAATGAAAAAGGTTATGGTTTTATTTCTGTTGCTGATACAGATGAAGATGTATTTGTTCACTTTACAGGGATTTTATCTGAAGGATTTAAAACGTTAAAAGAAGGACAAATGGTGGAATTTGAAATTGCGCAAGGAGCTCATGGACTTCAAGCTACTCATGTGCGAGTAGAAGTTTCAAAATGATTCGAGTAAGAACTGATGCTGCTGTGAATGGTAATCCAGGAAAAGTTGGAATTGGAATTGAAATTTTGCATCAAAAACAACAATTTTTGTTTAAGGAAAATGCTGACCAATTAATGGATAATCATCAAGCGGAATTGTGGGCAATTTATCGTGCATTAATCATTTTAAAAGAAAAAGAATGGCAACATGAAGTCATTTTTTTGAATTCAGATTCGAAGTTTGCAATGATGGCGATTGAAAAAAATTATACAAAACAAATTGCTTATCAAGAGATTTTAAAAAAAGTGCAGGAAGAACGAAAAAAATTTCCTCAGCTATTTTTAGAATGGATTCCTGAAAAGGAAAACCGAGGAGCTGATCAATTAGCAAGACAAGCTTTACAACAAAACTTAGGAAGATAGGAAGTTTTAAAAATGGAAGAACATGTATTATATTTTAGTAGCTTATGTCCAGATACTAAACCTTTTGTAGAGGAGTTACAAAAACAAAATATTAGCTATCGTGAGGTAGATATTACTGCAAGTATGGCTAACTTAAAAGAATTTATTCGTTTAAGAGATGATAAACCACAATTTGAAGGTCGTAAACAATGGGGAATGGTTGGTGTTCCTTGTTTAGTGACAAAAACTGGTCAATATATTTTTGAAATTGGTCAGTTAAATGGAACAAGTTGCGAGGCTGTACCAGTTGAGTAATCTGCCCATTATACTTTCAGGTTATTTTTTAGGGTTGAATCTTTTCTTATTCGTTTTAATGGGAATGGATAAAAGGGCTGCTCGACGAAACAAATGGCGAATACCCGAGAGAAGATTATTAACATTAGGACTGATTGGTGGCGGATTTGGTGGAATACTAGGGATGCTCCTTTTTCACCATAAAACTCACCGAATTTATTTTACCATTTGTTATGGAATCAACGTGTTTTGTTGGGGAATGGCTTTCCGATATTTTACGCAACAATTTTAAGGGGGAAGAGATGAAGCAACAAAAAGGAATATTATTTGCGATTTGGATTGGACTTCTAAGCGCTCTTTCCGGATTTGTAAATATTACAACATTATTATTATATGAAAAGCCTACGACTCATATGACGGGGAATGTTTCCGGGGTTTTAATCTATGCGATGTCAGGCGAAACAAGTCATGCACTTACATTACTACTGATTATTATTAGTTTCCTACTAGGCGGAGTTTGTTGCGGAATGATTTTTTCTGAAAAAGTTTTCCGATTTGCAAACCGATATGGCATTTTGTTAATTGTATTAGGCTTGTTATTAGGAATCAGTTTCTGGTTACAGTTAGAAGCTTTATGGATTTATCAATTAGCTTTTACTGTTGGTGTTCAAAATGGAATGTTCATATATTACCGTGGGATGATTGTAAGGACCTCGCATTTTACCGGTTATTTAACAGATACAGGATTTGCGATTGGTAGATGTTTAAGAGGTCATCGTAAAGATAAAGTAAAAATAGTTTTTTATAGTTTAAGTATGTTGTTCTTTTTATTTGGAGGAGCAATAGCATTTGAAATGGTAACTTGGTCTAAAGAATTATTACTATTTGTTATTAGTATTAGTTATGTACTTGTTGGTGGATATTATTTCTTATTCCGTCATTTATATGCATACTATCATTTGTTGGAGGAAGAAGCATGACAGATATTTTAGTTGTAGTGGATATGCAAAAAGATTTTGTCGATGGAGTCTTAGGAACAAAAGAAGCAGTAGCAATTGTGCCTAATGTAGCATCAACAATTCGAGAGTTTTCAGGTAAAGTGTTTTATACATTGGATACTCATCATGAAAATTATTTAGAAACAGAAGAAGGGAAAAAATTACCAGTTGTTCACTGTGTCAAAGGAACTCTAGGTTGGAAATTAGATGCAACTGTACAAGAAGCTCTTTTAGAAAAAGAAGCTGTTGGAGTTGAAAAACCTACTTTTGGATCTACAGCATTAATGGAATTATTGAAGGAAGTTCCTTCCATTAGCTCTATTACATTTTTAGGGTTATGTACGGATATTTGTGTTATTAGCAATGTTTTATTAGCAAAAGCGAATTTCCCAGAAGTACCGATTTATGTAAACTCAACTTCATGTGCAGGAGTAAGTCCTCAAACTCATCAGCAAGCATTAGAAGCTATGAAAATGTGCCAAGTGAATGTAGTAGAATAAAGTGTAGGTGAAAGAATGGATTCTAAAGAAAAATTAAAAGAATTAAATGTCCTAAATGCCATTATGTTAGTAGCAATTTTAATTGGTATTGTAATAGGAATTATTATTCAAGAATTAATCGGTGGAGTAGCCATCGGAATGCTTGGTGGATTTATTACTCGATTAATTTATTTAAGAAAAAAATATAAGGATATTAATCCAAAATAAGGAGAAATCATTATGTCACAAGAATTTTTTGAAGCAGTAGAAAAGTTTGAAAAAAAATCAATTAAAGAAGTAGAAAGCTTAATCTCAAGTGGAGAAGAAGTTGTATTATTTATTGGACGTCCAACTTGTCCTTATTGCCGTCGTTTCGCTCCAAAAATGAATGAAGCACGTCAAGCTTTAAATAAACCAGCTATTTTTGTTAATAGTGAAGATGTTACACAACTAAATGAGATTCAATCATTCCGTCAAAAATATGGTATTCCAACAGTACCAGGTTTATTAGTGGCTAAAGGTGGAGAAGTTCGTGTAGTTTGCGATTCATCTATTAGCGTGGAAGAAATTGTTGAGTTTGTAAATCGTTAATTAGTATTTCAATTGAAAAGAGGGGGAGACTTGTATGAACGAAATTAAATGTCCGCACTGTCAAAAAGTTTTTACCATTGATGAACATTCTTATGCAGATATTGTGCGTCAAGTTCGTAATCAAGAATTTACACAAGAAATTCATCAGCAATTAGAATTTGCAAAAAAACAATTTGAAACAGAACAACAATTAAAATCTCAACAAGCTCAATCTCATTTTGAAGAGAAATTAGCACACTATACACAAAAAATTGCTCTATTAGAACAAGAATTAAAACAAGCTAATCAACAAATGGAAGTTCAAGTTGAAAAAGAAAAACATAAATTAGAATTGGAATTATCTAAGATTCAACAAGAACAAGTTGTTTCAAAACAAGAATTGACACAGCAATATCAAGAAAAAATTACTCAGCAAGAACAATTGATTCAATCGCTTCAAGCGAAAATTGACGCACAAGAAACAAAAGAAGCCTTACGAGTTTCTCAGTTATCTGCTGAAAAAGATCGTGTTATTGCTGATTTAGAAGCGAAAAATCATTTGCAAGAAAAAGAACAAGAAGTTCAAGCAGCTGCTTTAAAAGAAAAATATGAATTAGAATTACGTCAAAAAGACGAAACGATTGCCTTTTATAAAGATTTTAAAGCAAAACAATCGACAAAAATGATCGGTGAAAGTTTAGAACAACATTGTGAGATTCAATTTAATCAGTTGAGAATGACGGCTTTTCCAAGAGCTGAATTTGGTAAAGATAATGATGCTAAAACGGGAAGTAAGGGCGATTATATTTACCGAGAATATGATGATTTTGGAAATGAAATTTTGTCCATTATGTTTGAAATGAAAAATGAAAATGATCAAACAGCAACGAAAAAGAAAAATGAACATTTCTTTAAAGAGTTGGATAAAGATCGACGTGAAAAAAATTGTGAATATGCAATTTTAGTCTCATTATTAGAAGCAGATAATGAACTATACAATAATGGAATTGTGGATGTCAGCTATGTGTATGAAAAGATGTATGTTGTTAGACCTCAATTCTTTATTCCAATCATTACACTATTAAGAAATGCAGCGTTAAATTCATTAAAATATAAACAAGAATTAGCGCAAATGAAAGAGCAACAATTAGATATTACGCATTTTGAAGAAGATTTGCTAGCGTTTAAGAATGCTTTTTCTAAAAATTATGAAAATGCGAGTAAGAAATTCAAAACAGCAATTGATGAAATTGATAAGACAATTTCTCATTTACAAAAAACAAAAGATGCGTTATTATCATCTGAGAACAATTTAAGATTAGCGAATAATAAAGCGACTGATTTGACCGTTAAAAAGTTAGTCAAAAATAATGCAACAATGAAACAGAGATTTGAAGAATTAGAATAGGAGAATGGAAGATGGCAAAATTTATCGTAGAACCAGAATTTTGGGAATTATTTCCAGAGGGTCAAGTGAATGTTTTAGTATTAAAAGGGATTAATAATACTGTTGATGAAACGGAAGATCCTTATTTTGAAGGGATTTTAAAAGAAGCTTGTCAAAAAGCTCAAGTTCATTTTACTGAAGAAGTGTTTAGTGATAATCTTGTTATCCAACAATGGAGACAAGCCTATTCTAAATTCAAAACAAAAAAAGGAGCTCGTTCTTCTATTGAAGCATTATTAAAACGTGTCTCTCAAGGACATACATTCCGTTTGATTACTCCATTAGTAGATATTTATAATAGTATCTCTATTGAATATGCTGTTCCATTAGGGGGAGAAGATTTAGACAAAATTCAAGGAGATTTACGATTAGGTAAAGCTAAAGGTGGGGAAAGTTTCTTCCCATTAGGTGCTGAGGAAGATGCTCCTGCATTAGAAGGTGAAATTTGCCACTTTGATAATGATGGAGCTGTATGTCGTTGCTTGAACTGGAGAGAAGCGAAGAGAACAATGTTACAAGAAGAAACAACAAATGCAGTTCTTGTAATGGAATCTGTCACAAAAGATCAAGCTGAAAGAGCAACAGTTGCAATGGAAGCATTAAAACAAAGATGCGAAGAATACTTTAATGTAACAGGAGTAAGTTTTATTGTAACACCTGAAAATAGCGAAGTTGAATTATAATAGGAAAGTGGTAGAGCAATTGTTCTGCCACTTTTAGTTTTAAGCATTTGAAACGTCAAAAGAAAGGGTAAAAAATAATCCGTCCCCACTTTTGAGTGAGTAGGACGGATTAAATCTGTTATACGAGCCACCGTCTGTTTAACGGTTCTACAATGGAGTTGAGTTGGTAGCTCAGCTCTTTTTTTCTGTCTTTATTATAATATAATGTAATTAAATTTAAAATTAGAACACCTATTCAAATAAAAATGTTGTCTGAACTACTATCAGATTTGAAACGTTAAAGAAAGAGTGCTACACTAAAAGAACAAACGTTCGAATGAGGAAAAGGAAGGAGGAAACAAATGCATAAAATTTTACATATCGATATGGATGCCTTTTTTGCTTCAGTAGAACAAATGGACCATCCGCATTTAAGGGGAAAACCGATTATTGTGGGTGGAAAAGTCAATCAACGTGGAGTAGTCGCAACTTGTTCTTATGAGGCAAGAGCTTTTGGAGTACGTTCGGCAATGCCCACAAGTAAGGCGATTCGATTATGCCCAAAGGCAATCATTGTTCCTCCAAATTTTGAACGATATCGAGAGTTGAGTTTACAAATTCGAGAAATATTTCATCGATATACTCCTTTAGTTGAACCGATGTCGATTGATGAAGCCTATTTAGATGTTACTGAGAATACGATGAATCAATCTTCTGCTACGATGATTGCTCGAGAAATACAAGAAGCTATTTATAAAGAAGTAGGGTTAACTTGTTCAGTTGGAGTATCTTTTAATAAGTTTTTAGCCAAAATTGCTTCCGGGCAAAGAAAACCTGCAGGAATTACCGTGATTGATCAAGAATCATTTCCAGAATTTATTAAAACGTTGCCAGTAGAAAAATTTTTTGGGGTAGGACAAGCAACTGCAAAAAAATTACATCAGAAAAAATTATTTACTGGAGAAGATATTTTGAATTGTTCAAAAGAGTATTTAAACGGACATTTTGGAAAGCAAGGTGAAGCACTGTATCGACAAGTAAGAGGACAGTCCAATGATCAATTAACATTGTATCGTGAAAGAAAATCATACGGAAAAGAAGAAACGTTATTAGAGGATACAACTGATGAAGAAGTATTACAAAAATATATTGAGCAATTCTCTGAACAGATATCAAAATGGTTAAAGAAAAATAAATTGGCAGCTAAAACAATAACGATTAAATTAAAACAAAGTGATTTTGAAACAAAAACAAGAAGTAAAACACTCGAAACCTATGTCCAGAGTAAAGAAAAATTAGCTTTAGAAGCCTATCACTTATTGATGGAAGAGTATAATAATGAATCCATTCGTTTAATTGGACTAACTAGTTCTCAGTTTGAACAGACGCATCATTTATTTGAACAAGTAAAACTGTTTTAAAATCAGTGATACAGTTTTATTTATCTGTATACAACACAGTTGTAAAAGCGTTTTTTATTTTTCTCTATCGTAAAATCAATTTGTTAAAAATATTGCACAAAACATAATGAATAAATGCTTTATTTATAAAGAATTACATGTAATTCGGTTCACAAAAAATAATAAATAAAACTTGAGTTTAATTACTTGCATAACTAAATAAACCATGGTAAATTAATAGATGAAAATAACGGAAATAATACAGAAGTAAAAATCTGTTTCTATGTTTTTGTTATGAAGCACAATTTCTTAAAGAAAAGGGGAAACAAAAGTATGGCAACGAAGAAAAAATTCGATCTCGATGCACTTTTCACACCGAATAACACGAACTTTGAAATGGTTCAAGTGTTAGATCCAGAAGGAAAAGTTGTAAATCCAGATCTAGTACCAGATTTATCTGACGATGAATTAGTTGAATTAATGACAGATATGGTATGGTCACGTATTTTACATGAGCGTTCAACAGCGTTAAACCGTCAAGGACGTTTAGGTTTCTACGCTCCAACAGCTGGACAAGAAGCTTCACAATTAGCTTCAATCAAAGCTATTGAGAAAGACGACGTTCTTTTACCAGGTTACCGTGATGTACCACAATTAGTAAAACACGGTTTACCATTATCACAAGCATTCTTATGGTCTCGTGGACATGTTGCAGGTAACATGTATCCAGAATCATTAAAAGCATTACCACCACAAATCATTATCGGTGCACAATATGTTCAAGCGGCAGGAGTTGCATTAGGATTACAAAAACGTGGCAAGAAAAATGTCGCTGTTACTTATACAGGAGACGGAGGCTCTTCACAAGGAGATTTTTATGAAGGAATCAACTTTGCTGGTGCATATAAATCACCTGCAATCTTCTTCATTCAAAACAATGGATGGGCAATTTCAACTCCTCGTGAATTACAAACAGCTGCTCCAACATTAGCACAAAAAGCTGTTGCTGCTGGTATTCCTGGTATCCAAGTAGATGGAATGGATCCATTAGCAGTGTACGCAGTTACTAAAAAAGCTCGTGACTATGCCGTTGCAGGAAATGGTCCAGTATTAATTGAAACAATCTGTTTCCGTTATGGTCCTCATACATTATCAGGGGATGACCCAACTCGTTACCAACCAGAAGGAATTCAAGACGAATGGGCTAAAAAAGACCCATTAATTCGTTTCCGTAACTACTTAACGGCTAAAGGTTTATGGTCCCAAGAAAAAGAAAACGAAGTGATTGAAGCAACAAAAGAAGAAATTAAAGAAGCAATTAAAGAAGCAGATAAACAACCAAAACAAAAAGTTTCATTCTTCTTGAAGACAATGTTTGAAGAACCAACAAACGTTATCCAAGAACAACTTGATTATTTTGAAGCAAAGGAGAATAAATAATTATGGCACAAATGACAATGATTCAAGCCATTACGGATGCATTGGCTTTAGAATTAAAACGTGATGAAAATGTCCTAATTTTCGGTGAAGACGTTGGTAAAAACGGAGGAGTTTTCCGTGCAACTCAAGGACTTCAAGATGAATTTGGTGAAGACCGTGTATTCAATACTCCTTTAGCAGAATCAGGTATTGGTGGTTTAGCAATCGGTTTAGCATTAGAAGGTTACCGTCCAGTTCCTGAAATCCAATTCTTCGGATTCGTATTCGAAGTAATGGATAGCGTGGTAGCTCAAGCAGCTCGTACACGTTACCGTATGGGTGGAACTCGTCAAATGCCTATCGTATTCCGTTCACCAATGGGTGGAGGGGTACATACTCCAGAATTACACTCAGATAACTTAGAAGGTTTAGTAGCTCAATCACCAGGTTTGAAAGTGGTTATCCCTTCAAACCCATACGATGCAAAAGGATTATTAATCTCAGCTATTCGTGACAACGACCCAGTTGTTTACTTAGAGCACATGAAACTATACCGTTCATTCCGTGAAGAAGTTCCAGAAGGAGAATACACAGTTCCTCTAGGAGTAGCTGCAGTAACTCGTGAAGGTAAAGACGTATCTGTAATTACGTACGGTGCAATGGTTCGTGAAGCTGTTAAAGCTGCTGAAAACTTAGAAAAAGAAGGAATCTCAGTAGAAGTTATCGACTTACGTACTGTTTCTCCATTAGACTTAGACACAATCTTAGCATCAGTTGAAAAAACTGGTCGCGTAGTTGTTGTTCAAGAAGCACAACGTCAAGCTGGTATCGGCGCAATGGTTATGTCTGAAATTGCTGAACGCGCAATCTTAAACTTAGAAGCTCCAATCGGACGTGTTGCAGCTCCAGATACAATCTTCCCATTTGGTCAAGCAGAAAACGACTGGTTACCAAATGCTAGCGATATTGAAGCTAAAGTTCGCGAAACAGTGAACTTCTAATTCAACAAATTTCATTCTAAAGAGCCTCTCACTTGAGTGTGCTCTTTAGAGTTTTATAAAAATAAGAAGGGATGTACAAGCATGGCTTTCCAATTTAAAATGCCTGATATCGGTGAAGGTATCGCAGAAGGCGAAATCGTAAAAATCGACATTAAAGTCGGTGACACAATTCAAGAAGATGATATTTTATTCGAAGTACAAAACGACAAATCTGTAGAGGAAATTCCTTCTCCAGTAAGTGGTACAATCTTAGAAGTTAAAGTTCAAGAAGGAACAGTAGCACGTGTTGGGGACGTTATCGTTATCATCGATGATGGTTCTGGTCCAGCAGAAGCAGCGCAAGCGGCTCCAGAGGTAGCACCAGCCACGGTTGAGGCACCAGTAGCATCGGCTCCAGTAGCTACACCAGCGCAAGCGGCTCCAGCACAACCAACAGGAGTTCCAGCAGCAAGCAACCCAGATAAATTAGTATTAGCAATGCCTTCAGTTCGTCAATATGCACGTGAAAAAGGTGTTGATATTACAGTAGTTGTTCCAACTGGTAAAGGTGGACGTGTAACTCGTGAAGATATCGACAACTTCGGTGGCGTACCAGTGGCATCAACTGCTCCAGCAGCTAGTCCAGCAGTAGAAGCAGCAGTTGCTTCAGCACCAGCAGCACCAGTGGCTCCAGCAGAACCAGCTAAACCATTCGTAGGTTCAGCAGAACGTGAAGAACGTGTGAAATTAACTCCAATGCGTAAAGCAATTTCTAAAGCAATGGTTAATAGCAAACATACAGCTCCTCACGTAACATTACATGATCAAGTTGAAGTTTCTAAATTATGGGATCACCGTAAGAAATTCAAAGATGTTGCTGCAGCACAAGGTACTAAATTAACATTCTTACCATATGTTGTTAAAGCATTAGCAGTAGCAATGAAGAAATTCCCTGTATTAAATGCTTCAATTGATGATGCAACACAAGAAATTGTTTACAAAAACTACATCAATATCGGTATTGCAACTGATACAGATTTAGGATTATTCGTTCCAAATATTAAAGATGCAAATACTAAGAGCATGTTTGGAATTGCTGATGAAATTAATGCATTAGCAGCTAAAGCTCACGAAGGTAAATTAACTGCAGCTGATATGGGACATGGAACAATTACAATTTCAAATATTGGTTCAGTAGGTGGCGGCTGGTTCACTCCAGTTATTAACTACCCTGAAGTAGCGATCTTAGGTGTAGGTACAATCGTTCGTGAACCAGTGATTAACGAAAACGATGAAATCGTAATCGGACGTAACATGAAATTATCATTAAGTTTCGACCACCGTATCGTGGACGGAGCTACTGCTCAAAAAGCTATGAACGAATTAAAACGTTTATTAGCTGATCCAGAATTATTATTAATGGAAGCTTAATTATAAATGAATCACTATTGAAAATTTTTAAGAGGTGAAAAAGATGGTAGTAGGCGATTTCGCTATTGAACTAGATACAGTCGTAATTGGTGCCGGCCCTGGTGGGTATGTTGCTGCAATTCGTGCAGCGCAAGAAGGACAAAAAGTTGCGATTATTGAAAAAGAATATATTGGTGGTGTGTGTTTAAACGTTGGATGTATTCCATCTAAAGCATTAATTTCTGCAGGACATCATTATCAAGAAGCTCAACATTCTGAAGTTTTCGGAGTTACTGCAAAAGAAGTCGTATTAGATTTTGCTAAAACTCAAGAATGGAAAGATAACCAAGTGGTTAAAAAATTAACTTCTGGTATTGAATACTTATTAAAGAAAAATAAAGTGGAAATCATTCGTGGGGAAGCATTCTTAGTAGATGACCACACATTACGTGTTGTGACAGAAGATTCTGCTCAAACATATTCATTCAACCATGCAATTGTTGCAACTGGTAGCCGTCCAATTGAAATCAAAGGTTTCAAATTCGGTGGACGTGTGATTGATTCAACTGGTGGTTTAGGATTAAAAGATGTTCCTAAAAAATTAGTTGTTATCGGTGGTGGAGTAATCGGTTCAGAATTAGGTGGAGCTTATGCTAACTTAGGTTCTGAAGTTACAATTTTAGAAGGTGCTCCAAGCATTCTTTCAATGTTCGATAAAGATATGGTGAAATTAGTAGAAGATGATTTCGCCAAAAAAGGTGTTAAAGTTATTACTTCTGCAATGGCTAAGGAAGCTGTTGATAATGGAGATAGCGTAACTGTTAAATTCGAAGTTGAAGGAAAAGAA
This sequence comes from uncultured Granulicatella sp., assembly GCA_963529535.1. Classification (GTDB taxonomy): domain Bacteria; phylum Bacillota; class Bacilli; order Lactobacillales; family Aerococcaceae; genus Granulicatella. Next base: position 50,599 of record CAUSAK010000005.1, read on the forward strand.
CAATCAATCGTTGCTGATTATGTAATGGTTGCTGTAGGACGCCGTCCAAACACTGATGAATTAGGATTAGACGTTGTAGGTGTTGAAATGACTGAACGTGGTTTAGTGAAAGTAGACAACCAAGGACGTACAAATATTAAAAACATTTTCGCAATTGGAGATATCGTTCCGGGTGCAGCATTAGCGCATAAAGCAAGTTACGAAGGTAAAATTGCTGCTGAAGCAATCTCAGGTAAACCAGTTGCCGTTGATTACCGTGCAATGCCAGCTGTTGCCTTCACTGATCCAGAATTAGCTTCTGTTGGTTATACTCAACAACAAGCTAAAGATGCAGGATTGAAAGTGAAAGCATCTAAATTCCCTCTAGGAGGAAATGGACGTGCGATTTCATTAAATGCAACGGAAGGATTCGTTCGTTTAATTACAACAAAAGAAGACAACGTAATCGTTGGTGCTCAAGTAGCAGGAGTAAATGCAAGTGACTTAATCGCAGAATTAGGTTTAGCGGTTGAAGCTGGTATGAATGCAGAAGATATCGCATTAACAATCCACTCACATCCATCATTAGCTGAAGTAATTATGGATACAGCTGAATTAGCATTAGGTATGCCAATTCATATTTAATAAAATTTACGTTTGAAAGACCGAGGGTTCTCGGTCTTTTTTGTGTTTATTTTTCTAGCTTAACTTTATAAGAGGTGTACTAAAAATAAAATGATTTTTTCCTGTTTAAGTAGCAATTAAGACGAATAAACTCGTTTTTTTTTTTTTTTTTCTAAAAAAGTTCATTTTGCTTGTAAATATATATTATTTTGTTTAAAATATAGTAGATATAAGAAAAAGTATTGAGAAATAAAAGTCATTACGCACATTTTGTTTTCTTATAAGATTGTGTGCGATATTATTACTCGGAATATAGTTTGCGAGTTTTTTTATTTCTTAATCAGGAGAAAAGATATAGAACGATATAGTATGAATCGTAAAATAATGGGGGAGAATTAATGAAATTTCGAGATAAGCAATTAAAATATAGTATTAGAAAATTCAGCGTTGGTGTTGCCAGCGTTGCAATCGGTGCCGTTTACTTATCGATGGGGGCACATGTAGTACATGCGGTAGAGAATATACCAAAATCAGAATTACAAAATGGTGCAAATGGAAAACCAGATCCCGTTTCAAGTGACACAAAAACAGTTACACGTACGATTAAATATGTAGACGCTAAAAGTAAAGAAGTATTGCGTACTGTTACGCAAACAGTTACTTTAACACGCAAACAAGGTACAGAAGAATGGACAACAGGAAAATGGGAAAAACAAATTTCACCAAAAGTAAAGGGTTATAGTAATCCAAATCAGTTAACTGTAGAAGCAGAAGATGTGACATCAACAACGGAAAATGACACTGTAACAGTTTATTATAATAAACTTGACGCTTCAGCAACTTCATCACCTTCGACAACTAGAGGTCGCCGTTCAAAAAGAGATACAGGAGACGCTCCTACTGGAGAAACTTCTGGTAATTCTACTGGAACTGAGACACCTGCCGGGTCTTCAACTGGCAATAACGAAGCATTAGATTCTGCTCTAACCGAACGTAAGGGGGCTACAGTACAACCAAATCAACCGGGGATATCTATACCAACAGGAGATGAACATGGAGCACATGATCCGAATGCTCACATAAGTTTCGTTGATCCTGATCATGATGCTACAGTTGAAGAAATGTGGAAAATTATCCAAAATATGCCGGATGACTTCCAAAATAACGAGCGTTCTTATTTAAGAAATATGGATACTCTAGGAAGGGAACTTCGATTTGATAAGACTGCTGAGAATC
>CAUSAK010000006.1:0-50361 GCA_963529535.1 uncultured Granulicatella sp.
AGATAACGTGCAATTAATATCTAAACTACTTCAAAGTTTAAAAAATGAAGGTAAAATAATTATCATTGCGTCACATTTATTGAATAATCTAAATAGTATTGCTGATGAGGTGTATTTCTTAAAAGATAAGAAGATTGCTTTAAAATATCAACTTGAAGATCAGTGTAATCAATCAATCGAACTACAATTTTCGTACGCGGATAGCTATAAAGAGTTTACTGAACAATTTATGAATATGAATATGCTATCTAATCCATCAGAATTGACCATCAGTATGAAAGATTTGAATAAGCTAGATTCTATATTTTCGTGGATTCAATCAAATTTGAAGGACATATACAGTTTGGCTTATGGAATAAAAGGTTGCGAAATCATTTATCAAGAACTGTTTCATTCAAATGATGAAGGGAGAGAGTAATATGAAAAGCCAGATTATCATGGTATTGACGAATCGATTGGTAAGAATTCAGGTAATCATTTTTCTCTTCATTGTTTTTATTTTTTCAATTTTACGTCTCTATGAGCTAAATCATCAGTATCAAGTAATGAATGAATATACTCTTACAAATATAAAAATCCATGAACAATCTAAAAATAGTCTATTAATGGATAGCAAAATGTCACAGCGAGACTTACGTGAAGATGAAAAATTATTCGTTGAGATTGATAATGCATATATAGATGCTGGAAATGCTTTTCAGAATAGAGATTATAGAAAATATACTCAATTTATGATTAAAACTTGGGAATTAGAAGAGTTAATGCGTGAAAAGTATGGGATTATGTTTACAAATGAAAATACTTTAGGCATTAATCCGTCTAAAAATGGAATTTTATTTAAAAAGAAAATACAACAGTCAATGATGCATTATCAACAATTGGAAAGTAAAAATTTTGATGATAAAAAAGTAGTGAATGAATTGGTAGGTATAACTGCTGTTCAGTCATTCTTACCAATATTGGATTTTAAAATGCCAAATATTTTTTTCTTACCAGTCCTTTTCTTATTTACGCTAGTGATGTCTAATGCTATATTTTTATCGGATTCTAAACATAGGAGTTTATTGAATGCAAAACCAATCAGTAATTTTAGGTATAGTATTCAAAAAATGATTAGTAAATGGATTGTTATAAGTTTTGTTCAATTTGTTGCATTTCTGTTCTATTTTGGGGTAATTTCTATAAAAAATGGAATAGGAGATTTTACTGTAGAAACGGTAATATTTGAAAATGATACGCCTATAACTATTTCTTATTTCAGTCTGTTTCTTATTATCCTATGCTTTGTACTGTTATTGAATTTATTTATCGTAACTTTATGTAGTTTATTAAACCAACTATTTAGTAATCAAATCTTAACATTTCTTTTTGGAATAATCGTTATATTTTTAGAAACGGTAATGAAAGTTTTAAATGTTGAAATGCCGTATATTGGTTTTATTCCTTCGTCTTATTTTAGTTTTGGAACGGTGATATATGGGGTTAAAAATGAGTTCTATTTAGATGGGCATTTTTCAATGTTTCGAGGAGTGTTAGTACTTGTAATTACTAGTGTAATCTGTTTTATATTTTCTATTGGAATATTGACTTTGAAAGAGAAGAGGGAGCATTATGAAAAAATTTTCCTCCATTAAATTAGATTATAAGTATTTAATTTCAACTGGTTACTTTATCAAGCTTCCTGTCATAATTTTTGTTCTTTTTGCATTATTGATAGGTTATAACAAATGGGTTCCTACAGAAACACCACAAAAAGTATTAAATACTCAATTTATGATGATGGATGACTTAAAGGCATTAATTGCTAAAGATTACAGTATACCAAGTAATGTACGAGAAGAGTCGGAAATACAAATTGCTCAAATTTATCAAAACTTGTCTGAAGAAAATTTTAGTTATAAAAAGCCTGTTACTTCAAAAAAACTATTGTCCATTTATACAGAACGTATTAGGTTATTAAATACTCTTAAAACTTTGTTACCCAATTATATGGATAAGTTGCCTGATATTAGTAAATTGGAAGATGAAAAGATTATTTTAGAATATTTAAGTGAAAGTAATCAAGATTATTTGCAATATAAAACTAGTTATGTAGTGATAAAAATTATTCTTTATTTTCTTGCTTTAGGTGGATTTTTATTTCTTTATATTTTTATGGTTGCTAATTTCCATAAGCGAAAGTTATCGCATAAAAGTTTGCTAAAAGCATTACCTATTTCAATGGCACGTCTAAATAAAGAGGAGTGGTTTTATACGCTTGGCTTGTTTTATTTCTTACCAGTAATAATCGTTTTGATTGGAATTTCTTTATATTGTATAGCTTTTGGTGTTAATTTCTTTAATTATCCATTTCTTATTACAACGTTAGAAGGTACTAGGATCTATTCAGCTTATCATATGTTATTAATTTCAATTTTTTATCCAGTAGTGTCAACTTACATTTGCTATATTTTAGAAAAAATATTTGTGTTCCTTTTTAAAGACGAAATATTATCGATTATTTGTCTTCTCACTTTAATTGCTACTTGTACTATTTTTTGTCTATTTAACACCCCATTTGGGATGATGATAGTGTTACCAATGATTCAAAACAATCAGTCTCTTACTATAGGATTTTTATTATTGACTATGTGTATGCTGTTGACTTTTTATGTTACGAATTATCTATTCATAAAATTTTTAGATATAAGATAGTGTTGATGGAAGAATGATGCACTAAAAAATGCCGTTATAATTTGCTATGTTAGCTTTTTTAGAGGTGTTAAGGTGGAGTAAAGAAATGATTCTATATAATTTGACATTTATAGTAATTTACAATACAATTGCATTACATTTTAAGGAGGTGTGATGATGGGAAAAACTGCTACCATTAATGTAAGAGTTGATGAAGATGATAAAAAATCTGCTGAATTTGTGTTAAATCAACTAGGAATGCCAATGTCTACGTTAGTTACTTTACTTTTAAAGCAAGTTTCGCTAACTAAGAGCATACCATTTAATATTTCTTTACCTGTGACTCCTTATTCAGAAAGTATTGAAAATATGACTTCTGAAGAATTCGGTAAAATGATGGTTCAAGAATATCAGAATGCTGAAGGGGAACATGTTCGTCCGGTTAATGAATTTTTTAATGAGTTTAGGATGAAAATTGATGGCTAAAATAGAAGTAAATATTACTAAAAATGCTGAAAAAGATATGATGTTAATTTATGAATATATTTTAAATGACTTGAAATCTCCTCAAACTGCATTAAAATATTTCAATCAATTAGCATCATCAATAAATAGTTTAAATTTATTTCCTGAAAGATGTCCAATAGTTAAAGAATTTATTAAACTAGGAATTAAAATTAGACGTCTTAATGTCAATAACCATGCTATATTTTATAAATATGAGAATCATATAGTTACTATACTTAGAGTATTTCATGCTTCAAGCAATTTAGAAAAACTGATAAAAGATTTATAGTAACGATTCAATGGAACAACTCCAATTTCTGGATAGATTCTGTCTATTGAGAGATTGGAGTTATTTGTATTTTTCTCTTTTCAAGTGCTAGTGGCTATGTTACAATCGTGTTGTTTATAGAATATAAACGTTTAAAATTTAATAGACAACAAAGGAGTTAAAAACACCATGTATTTAGAGATGTTTTTAGGTGCAGTTGCAGGTTTAAGTTTGTTCTTGTACGGAATGAAATTAATGGCAGATGGATTGCAAAAATTTGCAGGAGATAAGCTAAAAAGTATCGTTCGTACATTAACAAAAAATCGTTTGATGGCTGTTTTAGTTGGGATGTTCGTCACAATGGTGATTCAAAGTTCAAGTGCTACATCAGTAATGGTAGTCGGATTTGTGAATGCCAGTATTATGACGATTGAACAAGCAGTTGGAGTAATTTTTGGGGCCAATATTGGTACGACAATTACAGGTCAAATGGTTTCCTTTAATCTTTCTCAATGGGCACCTATTGCAATTGGTACAGGAATTTTAATGGGAGCAATTGTGAAGAATCCTAAGATGAAAGAATTAGCTGAAATCTTAGTAGGTTTTGGAATTTTGTTCATCGGTATGAACTATTTAAAAGACGCTTTAGCGCCACTAAAAGATTTACCAGCCTTTACAGAATGGATTGTCAATTATGGACATAATCCACTATTTGGGGTAGCTCTTGGATTTATTATGACATTAGCACTTCAAAGTTCTTCTGCTACAATTGGGGTCTTGATTGCGTTGGCAGCTCAAGGTGTATTACCATTTGCTACAGCTCTATATATTATTTTTGGAGACAACATCGGTACATGTACAACAGCGTTAATTAGTAGTTTAGGTACTTCAAGACGTGGAAAACAAGTTGCTGTGATTCACTTAAGTATCAATATTATCGGTACTATTTACTTTATGCTGTTTTTAACTGGTATTTTAACAAATATTGTAACATCTATGAATGCTACTGATGTTGCAAGACAAATTGCGAATGCTCATACCCTATTTAACATTGTAAATGTGATTGTGTTATTCCCATTTGCAAATCTTTTAGTGAAATTAGCAGACTTCATTATTCCAGAACAGCAAACAGAAATGTTTGAAGATGCTGTTAAGCCAACAACTTATTTAGACAAACGTATTTTAGTAACACCATCGATTGCGTTACAAAATACAATGTATGAATTTGCAGCGATGTCTCATGCTGCAGATAAAACTTTAACATATGCGATTGACGCCATTCGCCTAAGAAGTCAAGAAAAAATCGAAAAAGCATTTGCTTCAGAGCAAAAAGTGAATCAATTCCAAAAAGCCATTGTGGAATATTTAGTAGAAATTTCTCAACAAAATGTTTCAATCACTGACCAAGAAACCATTGATGAATTATTTAGTACAGCTAACGATGTGGAACGTATTAGTGATCATGCTGAAAATATTGCAGACTTTGCGAAAGCAGTATTAGAACGTGATATTGTATTGGATGAAAAGACTTTATCAGAATTAGAACATGTATTTGAACTAGTACAAAAAGGATTTGCAATGTCGATTGATACATTATCAACTGGTAATTTAGTAAAAGTTAAAGAAGTGATTACAATCGAGCGAGAAATTGACCGATTGAAAATTGAAATTCGTGATAAATATATGAAACGAATGAATAAGGGAATTGCGAGTGCCGATTCAGGTATTTTCGTCATGGATTTACTAAGTAATTTAGAACGTATTAGTGACCACTTTAGAAATATTGGAGAGACTGTTCAAAGATTAGGTCGTCCAGTGGTCGTAACAGAATAAATTGATGAGAAGATGATGCTATTTGGTGTCATCTTTTTTAGTGATTAATTGTTATTTATAGATAATTATAGTACAATCAATAAGGATAAAAATGTTATAAAAGGAGAATTTCATGTTAAAAGTTTCAAACGTAAGTTTATTATTTTCAGATCGTAAATTATTTGATGAAGTAAATATTACATTCACACCTGGCAACTGTTATGGAGTTATCGGTGCAAACGGTGCGGGTAAATCTACATTTTTAAAAATCTTGTCTGGTGAATTACAACCAACAACAGGGGAAGTTATTTTAGATCCTCATGAACGTTTAACAGTCTTAAAACAAGATCACTTCGCTTTTGAAGATGAACGTGTTATTGATACTGTTATTATGGGGCATAAACAATTATTTGATATTATGAAAGAAAAAGATGCCATCTACATGAAAGAAGATTTTTCTGATGAGGATGGAATTCGTGCTGCAGAACTTGAAGGAGAGTTTGCAGAATTAAATGGTTGGGAAGCGGAAAGTGATGCTTCACAATTATTACAAGGTTTAGGAATTGCAGAAGACTTACACTATAAATTAATGAGTGAACTAGTGGAAGCTGAAAAAGTAAAAGTATTATTAGCTCAAGCATTATTCGGTAAACCTGATGTACTATTACTAGACGAGCCAACAAACGGTTTAGATGCTAAATCAATTGCATGGTTAGAAGAGTTTTTAATTAATTTTGAAAATACGGTTATCGTTGTTTCCCATGACCGTCACTTCTTAAATAAAGTATGTACTCATATGGCTGACGTTGACTTTGGTAAAATTAAATTATTCGTAGGGAACTATGATTTCTGGTTACATTCAAGTCAATTAGCTGCTAAATTAATGGCAGACCAAAATGCTAAAAAAGAAGAAAAAATTAAAGAATTACAAGAATTTATTGCTCGTTTCTCTGCGAACGCTTCTAAATCAAAACAAGCGACATCTCGTAAGAAAATGTTAGATAAAATTACACTAGACGATATTCAACCATCAAGTCGTAAATATCCATTCGTTGGATTTTCTCCTGCTCGTGAAATCGGAAATGATTTATTAATGGTTGAAGGATTATCGAAAACTATTGATGGCGAAGTGATTTTTGAAAATGTAAGCTTCCAATTGAAAAAAGATGATAAAGTTGCCTTCTTAAGTCGTTCAGATATTGCGATTACAACATTATTCAAAATTTTAACAGGGGAAATGGAAGCTGATAGCGGAACATTCAAATGGGGGGTAACAACTAGTCAAGCATACTTACCGAAAGATATGACAGAAGAATTCTCAAATGCCCAATTAAATATTTTAGAATGGTTACGTCAATATGCACCGGTTGAAGAACAAGATAATACATTCTTACGTAGTTTCTTAGGTCGTATGTTATTCTCTGGAGACGATGTTATGAAACAAGTAACAGTTCTTTCAGGGGGAGAAAAAGTACGTTGTATGTTATCTAAATTAATGTTATCAAAAGCAAATGTCTTATTATTAGATGACCCAACAAACCACTTAGACTTAGAATCTATTACAGCATTAAATGATGGCTTAATTGCCTTCAAAGGTTCATTATTATTCTCAAGTCATGACCATGAGTTTATTCAAACAACAGCGAACCGTATTATTGAAATCGGACCAAAAGGTGTTGTGGATCGTCTAGAATCAACATATGATGAGTTCTTAGAAAATGACGAAGTTCAAGCACGTGTAGATGCTTTATATCAATAAGATCGACTTTAATTTGCTATAGGAGAGAAGCGCTATGAAAAAAATTTATTTTGCCAGTCCATTATTTTCAGAAATGGAATTATCTTTTAACGAAAGTTTTGTGAAACGAATTAGAGAAGAATATCCGCAATTGGAAGTTTACCTTCCTCAAGAACAAATGGCGATTAATGATAAAAACGCTTATGCAGATTCAACGATGATTGCTAGATATGATACGGATGCGTTACTAGATGCAGATTTAGTCATTGCTATTTTAGATGGTGCGATTATTGATGCAGGTGTTGCTAGTGAGATTGGAATTGCGTATCAAGCTGGTATTCCGATTTTGGCTTTATATAGTGATAGTCGTCAATATGGGGCTGAAAATACAGAAAAATTAGTAGCATTACAAGAAGTTGCTGAATCTCAATTCCCATATGCAAATTTATATACAGTAGGTCTGATTAAATTAAGAGGGGAAGTCTTCTCAAGTACGCAAGAATTATTAGAAGCTTTACCTGCTTATATTATGGCTTAAGTAAAAATAGTATGAAATAAATTCGACACTCTAAATTGCAACAAGAGTGTCGAATTTTCACTTTGGAAGAAATATGAGAATGCTAATTTCCTTATTGTAAAAAAATATATTAAACAGTAAAATAAAAACGATATCAATATAAAAATGTAAATTAGTAAAAAGTGGGGAATTGTATGATTACACTGAATCAAGTTCGTCTAAAAACAAGAGAAATGATTTTAAAAGATATAGATTTTACCTTTGAAAAGGGAAATATATATGGAATGGTTGCGATTAATGGCTCTGGAAAAACTACATTATTTCGTGCAATCAGTCAGTTAATTTCTGTAAATAGTGGAAAGATTACGGCTCCTTCTTCACTATTTTATTATGAAACGATTGAATGGTTCGACGGAAATCTGAGTGGAATTGATTATTTACTTTATATCAAAAATGTTTGGAACTCTTCTCAAAATTTAGAACAGGAAATTGAGTATTGGGAAATGTCTGACTATATTCATTTACCAATTCGGAAATATTCACTAGGAATGAAACAAAGATTGTTAATTGCAATGTATTTTATGAGTCAAGCAGAGTGTTGGTTGATGGATGAGATAACAAATGGTTTAGATGAGTATTATCGCACTAAGTTTTTCAATCGATTAACAGAAATCCATTCACAACAACTGATTATTATAAGTTCTCACTATAAAGAAGAATTGATGAATATTTGCGACAAAATTGTAAAGATTGAAAATTGTCGAATAGAAGAGGTATAGTAATGAAACATTTTAGTTTATTTTTAGTAAAAAAAGTTTTTAAAAGTCGATTGAATGTCATTATAGTTGTATTACTAACAATTGTCATCAGTATTGCATTTTATATGAATAGTAGAACGGCAAAGAATCTTAGTTTGGAAAGTCAACTACAAAGTATTATTGTAGAAAATGAACAAATGATTAAAGAAAATGAAGATACTTTATCTAAAGAGACGGATAGTGAATCAGAAAAATATCAGTTTACAAAGAATAATTTAGAATTGAGTCAGAATCAGTTAGAAAAAAGAAAAGAAATTTTATCTTTATTAGAACAACAAAAGTGGAAAGAGGCTTATTATTTACAAGCGAAATATGAGGAAAAGATTTTCGGAAGAATTTCAAAAGAATCTCATTCTAGTGCGGAATTAAAATGGGCAGTATATCGTGAATGGAAGGTTTATGAAGCTTTATCCCCATTAAATATTAAGGCGCATCTGTTGGATTTTCCAACTTATGGTATTGATCAAGTAGTATGGACATTAACTATCATTATTCCGACTTTGTTTTTAATTTCAATAATTTTTATGTTAACTCAATTATTTACGGATCGATTTAAAGGCAATTTGGATACCGCTAAGTTACTTCCTTTTTCAAAAGTGAAGTTTGCCATTAGTAATCTTGGAGTAGGTATTGTGTATGTAATGGTTGTATTTTTAGCAATTTGTGTAATTTCATTAATTCTAGGCATTTTTAATCAAGGATTAGGAACTTTAGAATATCCATTTCCAATTTTTGATTTGGTGAAGCAAGAGATAGTGATTGTTAAAATACAGGATATATTATTTAGGAGTTTAGCGTTAGAATTTCTAGTATTTATTGTTATTGTTGAAGTAGTCTATTTGATTAGTTTCTTTTTCAAACAAAAGACAGTTTCTTTATTTATCTCATTAATTTTAATTGTGGGTTTCGTCTTTGGTATCAATGTCATTGAACCTTTACAGAAAGTAGCACATATTATTCCATTTACTTATTTACGTTCCGTTGAAATTTTAACTGGAAGATTACCTCAAAATATTCAAAATGCTCAATTAAATTTGAGTATGGGGTTAACCATTATCCCTATGTTGATAATGATTTTACTCATTTGTATTTTATTGTTAGAGAAAATAAATGGTTTATCGGTAAAGAAATTTTCGAATAAATAATGATCAATTGTGAAACGTAACAACACTGTAATACGGTTGTTACGTTTTTTTTATATCAAAATAATATAATGAAGAATAATATGGAGAAAGTGTGGTGAATGGTACTGGATAAACGATTTAGAAAAAGCATGATTATTAGTGGAATTACTTGTCTGTTATGGAGTAGTTATCCAATGTCCATTCATGCACAGGACATATCTCAAGAATCGATTCAACAATTAGAACAAGAAATTTCTCAAAAATTAAATGTTGTGAATGAAAAATATCGACAAGTTGAAAAATTGAAGCAAGACTTAAATGAATTGAAATTCAATCAAAAAGAATTAGAATTTCAAATAAATGAACAGCAAGAAAAATTAGCAGAAAAAGAAACGGTCGTTAAAGAAAGAATGGTCGCTTTACAATCAAGTGGTGTAATTCATCATCGATTTGTTCAACTGCTTCAAGCAACAAGTATTTCGGATTTCTTTCATCGAGTAATCGTTATTCAAGAGTTATTCAAATCGGATATTTTAACGATTAAAAATTATCATAGAGAAGTTCAAATATTAGAAAATTCGCAAAAAGAATTAAGAGATACAGAAGAGAGTTTATTAAAAAAACAAGAAGAGTTACAAACAGAATCTACACTTTATACGGATAGTATTCAAGTGTTAAAAGAAAATCTTGCGACTAATAAAGAAGCATTGTTTGCAATCCATGAACAAGAAAGTAAGGTTCAACCATTAAGTGAAAATACTGAACCAACGACACATCATGCACCGGATGAATCTAAAAAAGAAGTTGTTCAAGAGGAGAAGAATGAACAGTCTACTGAAATTAAACCTTTAGCAGTCGATCAGTATCTCCAAAAGAAAGAGTCTGAGAAAGTTTTAACGAAGAGTACGGTAGAATCTTCTACAACTACCTCTACTAGTAAAGAATTTGCAGCAGAAGCAACTGCTTATTCTTATAAACAACCTGGATTAAGTAATTATACAGCGATGGGCATTGATTTAAGATCAAATCCTAATGTGATTGCTGTCGATCCTACTGAAATTCCTTTAGGAACTTTAGTGGAAATTCCAGGATATGGAGTGGCGATTGCTGGTGATACGGGTGGAGATATTAAAGGAAATCGAATTGATCTACATTATCCTGAAGTCCAACAAGCAAAGGATTTTGGAAGAAGAGAAATTACGATAAAAGTGATGAATTAAGAAGAATTTCAGATTAAATCTGGAATTCTTTTTTGTTAACATACGTTTCATTGAAAAATAAATTTTTGATGTGATGATTTGTTAACATTAAATCGAAAACTCTTTGATAAACTTGTAACAGAAATTACAAAAGTAAGGTAAAAAGGGAGTAACAAATGTGAACATATTAGAAGAAATACAGGGATATTGGAATCATCGATATACAGGATATTCTAAAGTGAATCAAAAGGAGTTAGAAGGAACTCAAAGAGAAAGATGGAAAGAACAATTCAAACGATTGTTACCAGCTAATAAAAATCTGAAAATTCTAGATATAGGAACTGGGCCTGGATTTTTTACAATTATTTTAGAAGAGTTAGGATATATCAATATAACAGGTGTAGATGTTTCAGATAAAATGCTAGAAGTTGCCAAAGAGAATATACAAAAATATGGCAAAGAAAATTCAAGTATACAACTCATTCAAATGGATGCTCAAAAGTTAGAGTTTAGCTCAGAAAGTTTTGATATCATCGTTAGTCGAAATTTAACTTGGAATTTAGAAAAACCACAACAAGCTTATTCAGAATGGTTAAGAGTTTTGAAACCAAATGGAACGTTATTCATTTTTGACGCAAATTGGTATGCATTTCTTCAAAATGAATCATTAGCAAAAGAATTTGAAGAAAAACGTAAAAGAGCCATTGAAGAAAAGTTAGAAGATTATTGGCAAGGCGAAGGTGTTGATGAGGAAAAAATGAATTGGATTGTTCAGCAATTACCTTTGACGTATCAACAAAGACCGCAATGGGATATGGAATATTTTTCTACTCAAGAAGGCATTTCAATAGAAATGGAAGAAAATTTTGGAGATTTAGTGTGGAATTATGAAGAACAATTAAATTATGGTGCAACACCGATGTTTTGTATTAAAGTTGTAAAGGGGGATGCGTAATGACATCAGAACAAACGATACAAGAACGTGTTGAAAATTATTGGACAAATCGAAGTATTTCTTTTTTAGAACAACGAATAAGAGAATTTCATAGCCCATTAAAAGATAGATGGATTACAGAATTTGAAAAATATTTACCACAAAAGACTGAGTTAAAAATATTAGATATTGGTTGTGGAACAGGATTTTTTACAGGCATTTTAAGTCAATTGGGGCATGACGTAATTGGAATTGATTTGACTAAGGAAATGATTCATTTAGCTACTGTGTTTGCTAAACAGGAGCAGTTTGAAGCACAATTTTTAGTGATGGATGCTCAGAATCTTGAGTTTAAAGATGCAAGTTTTGATATTGTTATAGCAAGAAATGTTACTTGGACATTGCCAGATGTTCCAAAAGCTTATCAGGAATGGCTTCGAGTATTAAAAAAAGATGGATTACTCATAAATATTGATGGGAATTATGGTGCCTCGAGTATGACAGATACGAGTCATTTACCACAGCATCATGCTCATCATCATTTAAGCCAAGAAACTTTAACAGAATGTGAAATGATTCAAAGAAGTTTATCGATTTCTAGCGAAGTGCGACCTCAATGGGATGTGCACTATTTATTAAATCAAGAAGTTGACTCTCTTCAAATTGATCGATTGATTAGCCGAAGAATTTATTTAGAAAAAGATGAGTTTTATAATCCGATACCTTTATTCTTACTATGTGCTAAAAAGTAAGGAGTGGTAGTGGATGTTTAAAAGATTGAAAAAATTTTTAACGATTTTAGTATTATTTGTCGGTATTTCATTTTTTGTATTTTTACTCATTCATCTAGCTCCTAGTGATCCAGCTTCTATCAAAATGTCAGCAGGAACAGGTCGTGTCTCTACAGAAGCTCTTACACTCATGCGTGAGGAAATGGGACTGAATCAACCATTACTTGTACAATATGGAAATTGGCTTTATAAATTTCTTCAAGGAAATTTTGGAAAGAGTTTAATGTCTGATATTAAGGCTGAGAAATTAATCATTCCGGCAGCTATGAATACGATTCAATTGGCAGTGATAACTTTAGTGGTTTCACTAGGAATCTCCATTCCATTGTCGATATTTTTTGTACGATGTCAAAACACGATTGTAAAATCACTCTTTCAATTGATTGTATTTTTCAAAATGTCGTTACCCTCTTTCGTGATTGGTTATTTTTTAATGTATGTATTTAGTGTTCAATTAAAATGGGTTCCTTTACTAGCAAAACAAGGTGGTCTTGGTTTAATCTTACCGATTATTACGATTGTTATTCCAGTGAGTGCAAAATTTATTCAACAATTTTCAGCGTTGTTAGAACAAGAATTACAACAGGAATATGTAAAAGTGCTTTATTACCGTGGAATGGCAGAGTCAAAAATCTTTCAACGTCATTTAATGAAAAATATCTTTCCAACAATGGTGACAATTATCTTGTTATCGTTTGGTTCTTTAATGGCGGGTGTCGTTGTAGTTGAAACTATTTTTTATTGGCCAGGAATTGGGAAGTTATTAATGGATAGTATTAGTTCGAGAGATTATCCACTCGTACAAATGATTGTAGTTTCAATTAGCTTTTTATATTTAGTGCTCACTCAAATCTCTGATGGATTACAAAATAGGACAGATACCCGTATTAAAGGCGGTGATTTGCCATGATAAAAAGGGAAAAATGGGGAATTGGAATTATTGTTTTAGTAGTTCTATTACTATTGTGGAGTACATTGTTGTTAAATTACGAAACGATGAATGCCAATGATTTGTTAAGTTCACCAAGTTCTCGACATTGGTTTGGTACAGATGATTTTGGTCGAGATGTGTTTATTCGAGTGATTGTAGGAGCTAGATATTCAATTGGAGCTTCCCTGTTCATTGTTGGATTATCTTATTTAGGCGGTATTCTTCTAGGAGGACTAGCGGGAGTCTTTGGTGGATGGGTCGACAGAATCATAACAAGTATGTTAGATATTTTATTAGCCATTCCTAGTTTACTCATAGCCATTACGGTAGCTGGAGTATTAGGTGGAGGGTTAAGAAATGGCGTCATCGCTCTTGTCATTAGTTATTTACCATACTATGCCAAATTAACAAGAGGAGAAATTCGTAAAATAAAAGTTCGAGAATATGTCACCGTAATGTATATGCAAGGAGCTCCATTATGGTATCGGATGATGACAATTTTGAAAAATATTCAACTACCATTAGTGACTTATATGATTGTCAATATTTCAAGTACCATCTTAAGTTTAGCAACTTTATCTTTTTTAGGGATAGGAGTGAAAGTTCCTCAACCAGAATGGGGAACAATGTTAAATGAGGGCAGATTATCGTTTGAACAAGCACCATGGCTAATGATTGCACCAGGACTTGCGATTACGATAACGATTATTATGTTTAATGGAATTCATAATTGGATTCAAAAGAAGAAAGGGAGAAATTTATGAAATTAAAAAATATGTTATTAACTATTGCAGCAGTAGTATTAGTGGGATGTGCACCTGTACAGCCAACCTCTCAACAACAAGAAAGTAGTCAAACTTCAACATTTAAAATTGGGTATTCTCAATTCACAGCCGGAATTGACCCAGCAAAAGATTGGGAAGGTTGGTATACGATTCGATTTGGAATTGGAGAAACATTATTCCGTTTAACAAAGGACTTTGATGTAGAACCATGGTTAGCAACCTCTTATAAGAAGATTGATAATCAAACATGGGAAATTCATTTAAAAGAAAACCTTACTTTTTCTAATGGAAATCCTGTTACGAGTGATGCAGTTATTGCTAGCCTTCAAAGAGTAGGAGAAAACCATAAGTCGGGTAAAATTTTTAAAACAGCTACTTATACTGCTAATGATTCACTAACTTTTACAATTCATACTGAAAAACCAAGTCCTCAGTTTGTTCATGAATTAGTGGATGCTAAAACAGCTATTGTAGATGTAACAAGTACTGACAAAATTATAGGAACAGGGCCTTATGAAGTGACAGAATTTAAACCAAATGATTCCATTTCGTTAACGGCTTCGACTCATTATTGGGATGGCAATGCTTCGATTAAGGAAGTTCATTATCAATTAATTCCAGATCAAAAAACATTGGAATTAGCGATTAAATCAAAAGAAGTTGATGGTGGATTAGATTTAAATGATGATGTAGCAGATTCATTAATGAAAGATTCTTCTGTTCAAGTGTATAATCAACCAAGTACAAGAACGTATCATTTAGAATTGAATAAAGCAAGATTACAAGATAAAAAAGTACGTCAAGCGATTTTACATGCGATTAATAAACAAGAATTGACACAAGACTTCTTAAAAGGTCATGTCACTCCTGCAGACGGTGCCTTTTTAGATTCTAGTATTTATTCAAGTGGTACATTTGCTAATAAACAATACCAACCAGAAATGACGAAACAATTATTAGCAGAAGCTGGCTATCAAACAAAAAATGCAGATGGTATTTTAGTGAATGCTCAAAATGAACCATTACAAATTGTTCTAAAAACTTATAAGAGATTAGCCAATGAAAAAATTGCTACAGCACTCCAACAACAATTCAAACAATTAGGGATTGATTTGAAAATTGATATTCAAGAAAAAGTTGATGGATTAAATCAATTAGACTATGACATTGCATTAGCTTCAGCATTAACATTGCCAACGGGAGACCCTCATTATTTCCTAAATGCAACTTTATCGAGTGATGGTGCGTTAAATTATGTAAAAAATACAGATTCATGGTTAGATGAAAAAATTACTACCTTAGGTTATGAAGTAGATGCAGCTAAAATTCGTAGTGAAGTGGCAGAAATTCAAGATTATGCAAGAGAAGAAGCAGTCGTTGATTATATTGGATTTGTCAATTTACATGGTGCAATGAACAACTATATTCATCATTTTGAACTTTCTCCATCTGATTTTTATCATATTACAAATAAATTGGTAAAAGACTAATGGGACAGACAATTTTTGAAGTTAAACAATTAAATGCTTCATATGGGCAAGAAGTAGTCCTCAAAGATTTAGATTTTTCCATTAAAGAAGGAGAAGTCATTGGAATTATTGGGGAATCGGGTATTGGCAAATCAACTTTTTTAGAATGTTTACTTGGTAATATTCATCAAAAGGTAATGATGAATGCGAGTAAAATGAAGTTTTTAGAAGAAAACTGGTTAATATTATCTAGTAAAAAGAGAAGAGAATATTTGAGGAAGGATATTGGCATCATTTTCCAAAATGGACAACATAGTTTGGATCCCTTATTTACAATTGGACAACAGTTGGAAGAATTAATGGTACAACCCAATCATCAAACAATGATAGAAACTCTAAAAATGGTTCAATTAGAAGAAAAAGTATTGCAACTATATCCGCATGAGTTATCTGGAGGAATGTTACAAAGAGTGATGATTGCAATGGCATTTATCAATCAGCCGAAATTAATCATTGCTGATGAACCTTTTAGTGCTTTAGATGCTCCTTTGCAAATGGAGATGATGCAATTAATTGTTAATCTTGCAAAGCAATATTACACTGCAACGATTATGGTGACGCATCAACGAGAGTTAGCGTATCAATTTTGTACGAAAGTGATGACTTTAGAAGAGGGTCATTTTGTGGATAAAAAGGAAGTACTACAAGAAAAATGTTCCTTTGTTCGAGAACATGGTGAACAAAAAGAAGTATTCTTTCAATTGAAAAACGTATCGAATCATTTTCAAAGGGGAGATGCGATTCTTCAAAATCTTACACTTGATATTCCAAAATATGAAGTAACAGGAATCATCGGGCATTCAGGAGCAGGAAAGACAACTCTTGCAAAGATTTTATCTGGCTTTATTCCATATGAAGGTAGTATTAAGATTGAGGGAAAAGAATTAAGAGAAGTATTGACTCATGAAAAACAAAGTTATTACAGAAGAGTTCAATATTTATTCCAAAATAGTTTATTATCTTTTAATCCAAATCAAACGATTTTGAAAAGTTTAGAAGAACCGTTAAGATTCATGCGGAAAATAAAGAATAAGGCAGAACGAATTCAAATGATACAGGAATTATTTACTAGTCTAGAGTTAGAATTCGAGTGGCTAGAAAAATATCCTCATCAATTATCTGGAGGACAATGTCAAAGATGTGCGATTGCAAGAGCTATCTTGGCGAGACCTGAGTGCTTGATTTGTGATGAAATAACGAGTTCATTAGATGATGCAAATCAGGAAAAAGTTATAAAAGTATTACAAAAAGTTCAAGAAGAAACCAATATGACAATAGTATTGATTAGCCATAATCAGTCGTTGATTGAATCGATTTGTTTGAATGTTATTGTTTTAAATGAGGGCCAATTGATGGAAACAATAGATTTAGTAGAGAACTAAAAATTGAGTTGTATCATAATGAAAATAAGAGTTATCATCAAAATTTAACATTTCTATTCACATTACTTGACAAATAGTTAACTTTTTAGTAAATTAGTATCAATTTCATAGGAAATCCAATGAAGGAGCTAAGTAGATTCACAGCAATTAGAGAGAGAAATCAAGGCTGAAAGTTTCTCATAAGACTGATAGAATTGAAAGACACTCTGGAGGAGAATAATGCAAAGTTATTCCGGCAAAAGAGCCGTTATTTAGTAGAGGAATAGAGGATTGCTCTATTCAAATTTAGGTGGTACCACGAAATAATCGTCCTGACTCATTCATTTGAGTCAGGATTTTTTTTACACATATTTTATACATAGAAAGTAGGGATAAAATGATTCAAAAACCAAAAGGAACAGCCGATTTATTACCAGAGGAAATAAAAATTTGGCATTACATTGAAGAGACAGCTCGCATTATTTTAGGCGATTATCAATTTGAAGAAATGCGTACACCAATGTTTGAAAGCTATGAATTATTTAGTAGAGGTGTGGGTGATACTTCGGATATCGTTTCTAAAGAAATGTATGATTTTTATGACAAGGGAGACCGTCATATTACATTACGTCCAGAAGGAACAGCAGCTATCGTTCGTGCGTATGTAGAAAATAAATTATTTGGACCAGAACATAAGAAACCTTATAAAGTTTATTACATGGCTCCAATGTTCCGTTATGAACGTCCACAATCAGGGCGTTTAAGACAGTTCCACCAATTAGGTGTGGAAGTATTTGGGTCAACAAATCCAGCAACGGATGTTGAGACTATTGCAATGGCATGGGATTTATTAAAAGAACTAGGCTTATCAAATATGCGTTTAGTGATTAATTCACTTGGAAAAACTGCAGACCGTATTGCCTATCGCCAAGCTTTAATTGATTATTTAAAACCATTTACTGAAGAATTAAGTGAAGATTCTAAAAATCGTCTTCATAAAAATCCATTACGTGTATTAGATAGTAAAGATAAACGTGATATCGAAATTGTAAAAAATGCACCACGTATTTTAGAATTTTTATCTGATGAAGCACGTAGTCACTTTGAAAAAGTACAACAATACCTAAAAGCATTAGATATTCCATTTGAAATTGATGAAACAATGGTTCGTGGATTAGATTATTATCAAGATACGATTTTTGAAATTATGACGGATTCAAAATCATTTGGTGCTAAAACGACAATTTGTGGTGGAGGTCGTTATGATGGTCTTGTTCAAGAATTAGATGGACCAGAAACACCAGGATTCGGATTTGGATTAGGAATGGAAAGACTTGTGTTATTAATGAAAGATGAACAAGTAGAAATTCCTGATTTACAAGAATTAGATGCTTATATTGTTGGTTTAGGAGAAGAAACGGAAGAGGAAGTATTAAAACTTTCTATCTCACTACGTCAACAAGGTTATTCTGTGGATCGTGATTTCTTCGGTAGAAAAGCAAAACCTCAATTTAAAAATGCTCAAAAATATGGAGCAAAAGTTGTGATTACATTAGGAGAAGAAGAGTTAGTAAGCCGTCAAGTTCCACTAAAAGTAATGAGCACTGGTAAAGAAGTAAAAGTTGACTTAGAAGATGTATATCAAGATTTTGATAGTATATTCCGTCAAGCAACAATGGATACAACAGCAATTGATGAATATTTTGGAAAATAGAAAGTAGGGTTTATATGAAAAAAAGAACAGTCTATTGTGGATTAGTAACAGAAGAATTAGTAGGAAAAGAAATTACATTACATGGTTGGGTACAAAAACGTCGTGACCATGGAGGAGTTATTTTTATCGACTTACGTGACCGTGAAGGCGTAATGCAAGTGGTATTTAACCCACAACATAACCAAGCAGCTTTTGAAATTGCGGATACATTACGTTCAGAATATGTTATTGAAGTAACAGGTACTGTTGCTTTACGTGGAGAAGGATTAACAAATCCAAACTTAAAAACGGGTACAATGGAATTAGAAGTACATGATGTTGAATTATTAGCAAAAGCTAAAACTCCACCAATTTACATTGAAGATGACAAAGTAGCTTCAGATGAATTACGTATGAAATATCGTTATTTAGATATGCGTCGTAAACCTGTATTAGAAAACTTACGTTTACGTCATAAAACAACTCGTGCAATTCGTGAATATTTAGATACTGAAGGATTTATCGATGTAGAAACTCCATACTTAGCAAAATCAACTCCAGAAGGCGCTCGTGACTATTTAGTACCTTCACGTGTACATGAAGGAAGTTTCTATGCTTTACCACAATCACCTCAAACATTTAAACAATTATTAATGGGTGGAGGATTAGACCGTTACTATCAAATCGTTCGTTGCTTCCGTGACGAAGATTTACGTGGAGACCGTCAACCTGAATTTACACAAGTCGATATTGAAACAAGCTTCTTATCAGCTGAAGAAATTCAAGAAATGATGGAAGGTTTATTGAAAAAAGTGATGAAAGATACATTAGGAGTAGAAGTAACAACTCCATTCCCACGTCTTTCATTTGCTGAAGCAATGAGCCGTTATGGTAATGATAAACCAGATACTCGTTTTGCATTAGAATTAATTGATGTAGCAGATGTTGTGAAAGATTCTGACTTAAAAGTGTTCAGTACTGTTGTTGAAAATGGTGGACATGTTAAAGCCTTAAACTTAAAAGGATTAGCAGACGAATATTCACGTAAAGATGCAGATAGCTTAGCACAATTCGTTGCTAAATATGGAGCAAAAGGATTAGCTTGGTTGAAAGTTGAAGAAGATGGTCTAAAAGGACCAATTGCTAAATTCTTAGTAAACCAAGAAACAGCATTAAGAGAACGATTAGATGCAGAAGTGGGAGATATTATTTTCTTCTGTGCGGATAAACCAAGTGTTGTAGCTCAATCATTATCTGAATTACGTTTACACTTTGGTAGAAAACATGAATTAATTGATCAATCTAAATTCAATTTCTTATGGGTTGTTGATTGGCCATTATTAGAATATGACGAAGATGCAAATCGTTATGTAGCAATGCACCATCCATTTACTCGTCCAGTAAATGAAGATTTCAATGCTTTATTAGAAGATCCAGCAGCAGCTAAAGCTCAAGCTTATGATATTGTATTAAATGGATATGAATTAGGTGGAGGTTCATTAAGAATTTATAGAAGAGATATGCAGGAAGCAATGTTTAATGTATTAGGATTCACAAAAGAATCTGCACAAGAACAATTTGGATTCTTAATGGATGCATTAGATTATGGATTCCCACCACATGGAGGAATTGCATTAGGATTAGACCGTTTAGTCATGTTATTAGCTGGAGAAGATAACATCCGTGAAGTGATTGCTTTCCCTAAAAACGGTTCAGCAATGGATACAATGACACAAGCACCAAGTCCAGTATCTGAACAACAATTACAAGAATTATCATTAAAAATTCGCTAAAATCAATGAACAATGGAGAAGTCGTCAATGAAGGCTTCTCTTCTGTTCTTCATAGAGAAAAATAAGGAACGAATACTAATGAAAAATAGCAAAGGTGTTGTGTTTAAAAGACAACAAGAAATTTTAAAATTATTACAAGAACATCGGCAATTATCTGTAGAAGAACTATCTTCTAGATTAGAAGTTTCCGAAATTACAATACGAAGAGATTTACAACGTTTTGAAGATCAAGGACTGATTGAACGATTTTATGGTGGAGCAAAATATATCACCGGTAAAATCGAAAAAGAAAATATTGATCAAAAACAATATAATTCCACTAAGAAAAATATTGCACGTAGAGCTTCTGGTTTAGTCCGTGAACATGATATGGTCTTTATTAATTCGGGTTCGACAGCCTTTTTATTATTGAATTATTTAGCAGATGAAAATGTTACGATATTAACGAATAATGGACGAACTATTTTTAAAAAAGCTTCTTCAAAAGCTTCGATTGTGTTAAGTGGCGGTGAAATTTTTGAGCAAAAGAAATCTTTAGTCGGAGATTTTGCCATTAATTCATTTTCAAAAGCTCGTGCGAATATTTGTTTCTTAGGTGTCGGTGGCATTAATAAAAATGGAATTACGACTGTTGCTTTACCCGAAACAGCAGTCAATCGTATCATTTTAGAACGTACAAATGGCCCTAAGATTGTTGTTGCTGAAGGAGCCAAAGTTGGGAGAGAATCTAATTTCCACACGGCAGATTGTTCCATGATTACGCATTTGATTACAGATTATTCCGCTGATGCTGAAACAGTTTCTTATTTAAAGAATATTGGTGTAAAAGTTTTATTTATTTCTTAATGTAGAAAGGAGTAGGAGATGACAGTAGAATTAAGTCCAAGACTGAAAACCGTTGCTTCTTTTTTAGAAGGAGTAACATTATTATGTGATGTTGGTTCTGACCATGCTTATTTACCAGTGTATGCCATTCAGCAAGGATTGATCACTAGTGCTATTGCAGGTGAAGTGGTTAAAGGTCCTTTCGAGTCTGCACAGCAAACCGTTCAAGACTATGTTTTAACGGATAAAATTTCTGTTCGTTTAGGGGATGGTTTAGATGTCGTTACTTCTGAAGATGAAGTTACAGCCATTTCTATTTGTGGAATGGGCGGAGAATTGATTGCTCGTATTTTAGAACAAGGTCGAGTAAATGGAACTTTAACTGGTAAAGAAAGATTAGTGTTGCAGCCAAATGTTGCTGAACATTTATTAAGACAGTGGTTAGTGAATTATCACTATGAAATTTTAGAAGAAGTTGTAGTGGAGGATCATCATCGCTTATATGAAATTATTGTAGCTGAAAAAAGAGAACAGAGTGTCCCTTTAACAGCAACACAAATTAAATTCGGTCCAAAATTAATAGAAAATTCAACGGATTTAGTGATTCGAAAATGGGAACGACAATTACGTAAAATTGAAGAAATTTTAGCGCAATTGAAACAGAGCAAACAACTTCCAATTGAAAAAGTAGAAACATTTAACCATCAATATCTTGAATTGAAAGGATTGATTGATCATGCCAACCGTTAGAGAAATTATCCGTAAATTTGAACAAAGAGTTCCGAAGTCTTTAGCAATGGGAAAAGATCCAATTGGCTTACATTTTGGGGATTGGAATCAAGAAGTTCGAGTAGTGATGACGACTTTAGATATTCGTCCTTCAATCATTCAAGAAGCGATTGAAAAAAATGTCGATTTAATTATTGCACATCATCCTCCAATTTTTAGACCGGTACAACAATTTGATTTAACAAATCCACAACATAAAATGTATCAAGAAATTTTAAAACATGATATTGCGATTTATGCGGCTCATACAAACTTGGATGTTGTAACCGGTGGTGTCAATGATTGGTTAAGTGAAGTATTACAATTAGAAAAAGTAGAAGTCCTATCTCCAACAGGAACACTTCGCCAAATGAAAATTGCCGTGTTCGTACCTGAAGAACAAGCAAGTACGGTTCGTCAAGCAATGCATGAAGCAGGAGCAGGACAAATTGGTGATTGTTATAAAGAATGTAGTTTTACAACTAGTGGAGTAGGACGTTTTACACCAACTGAAGGAGCAAATCCTGCAATTGGACAAGTGAATCAAGCAGAAGAAGTAGCAGAGGAAAAAGTAGAAGTTATCTGCTATGAAAATCAAGTGGATACTATTATTACTGCTATGAAAGCTAGTCATCCTTATGAAGTTCCAGCTTATGAAGTGTGGGCATTAGAAAATGATGCAAAAACACTAGGGATTGGACGAATAGGACAATTACCAGAACCATTATCTGTGGAAGAATTTGTCACTTATGTAAAAAATCAATTCCAATTAAAAGGATTACGTTTTGTCACTCCACGAAATCGTTCGTTAGACAAGATTCGTAAAGTTGCCGTTCTAGGAGGTTCTGGTGGAAGTTTTTACCAGGCTGCTGTAGGTAAAGGCGCAGATGCATTTGTAACAGGTGATATAACGTATCATGTCGCTCATGATATTCAAGAATCACCGATGTTATTAGTCGATGCAGGGCATCATATTGAAGTCGTTTGTATTGAAAAATTAGCGAACTGGCTTGTACAATGGAATCAAGAAGAAAATTGGAATGTATCAGTGATTAAAAGTACGATTGATACAGATCCATTTGAATTTTTATAAGAAAGTAGGAATGTAATATGCCAAATCAATTAATTGATCGTTTTATTCGTTATGTAAAAAAAGAAACTCGTTCAGATGAAGCAAGCACAACTGTTCCATCAACACCAAGTCAAATAGAGTTTTTAAAAGACTTAGTAGAAGAATTAGTAGCATTAGGATATCAAGATGTAAGATTAAATCCAAAAAATAGTTTCGTAACGGCAACAATTCCAGCTACAACTACAAAAGAAGTACCAGTTGTGGGTTTTATTGCTCACGTAGATACAGCTGATTTTGAAGCTCGTAATGTACAACCTCAATTCCATGAAAATTATGATGGAGAAGCTATTGTATTGGATAAAGAAGGTAAATTTGTTTTATCTCCAAAAGATTTCCCAAATTTAAAAAATTATGTTGGGAAAACATTAATTACAACAGATGGTACAACATTATTAGGAGCTGACGATAAAGCAGGTGTTAGTGAAATTGTCACTGCAGGTGCATACTTATTAGCTCATCCTGAAATCGAACATGGAAAAATTCGTGTAGCATTTGGTCCAGACGAAGAAATTGGACGTGGTGCTGATTTATTTGATGTGAAAGAATTTGGCTGTGACTTTGCCTATACTATGGATGGAGGCCCAGTAGGAGAATTAGAATACGAAAGTTTCAATGCTGCTCAAGCTGAAATTACAATCCAAGGGAAAAATGTTCATCCAGGAACTGCAAAAGATACAATGGTGAATGCCTTAGAAATTGCACGTCAATTCCAAAATGCTTTACCTGAATTTGAAGTACCAGAACATACTTCTGGTCGTGAAGGATTCTATCATTTAATGTATGCTAATGGTGTTGTAGAAGAGGCAAAATTAGTCTATATTATTCGTGACCATGATCGTACATTATTCGAAGCGAAAAAAGCTTATTTACAATTAGTTGCAGATCGACTAAACGCATCATTAGATAGCAATCGCATTTCAATTGATATGAAAGATCAATATTACAATATGGCTGAAATCATTGAAAAAGACTTTAGAGCTGTTGAAGTTGCTCAAAAAGCAATGGAAAACTTATCAATTACGCCAATTATTGAACCAATTCGTGGTGGTACAGATGGTTCTAAAATTTCATTTATGGGGTTACCAACTCCAAACATTTTTGCAGGTGGAGAAAACTTCCATGGACGATATGAATTCGTCGCTGTAGAATCAATGGAAAAAGCACGAGATGTCATTATTGAAATCGCACAATTACTAGCAAAATAAAAAGATAAAATTTGGCTTTTCTTATAGTAGCTAAGGACGGCAGCAGCTTCGCAAAGCGAATCTCATGCCTAAAAATTGAGCCTAAGGTCTCAATTTTTCCTGCACTATAAGCCAATCTGGCTTATAGTGCTAAAGCTACAGAGAAAAGCCAATTTTATTTTTAGTTTGGACGTTTAAAACTGAGCTTTTAGTGGAGAGCTATACTATTTTGTGTTCACATAGTTTATTGTAGACTATCATTAAATTATGCTAGAATATGCTTGAAATATATTTTCAAAGGAGAGTCAATTATGAAATCTAAAGTTCTAGTTGTAGATGATGATATTGCTATTTTAAGACTTATCAAAAATGTTCTAGAGAGTAAAAACTTTGTCGTGGACACACGAACTGCTATTCCTGAAATTGATATCTGTCATTTTATCGGCTATGATTTAATTATTTTAGATATCATGATGCCCCACGATGGAATTGAAATCTGTAAGTACATCCGAGAATTTATTTCTGTTCCAATCATATTTTTAACAGCCAAAAATTTAGAAGAGGATATTGTGTATGGCATACAGTCCGGTGCAGATGACTATATCACAAAACCATTCAGTATACCTGAATTAGTAGCAAGAGTACAGATGCATATTCGTCGAGAAGTGCGCAATAATCATTCTAGTGAAATTCTACAATTTGGACCTCTCACCATTGATAAAACGAAAGAAGAACTTAGAATTGCGGATATACATATTCCCACTACAAAAAGAGAGTTCCAATTAATTTTGTTACTCTCCAGCAATCCAAATAGAATATTTTCAAACGACGAACTCTTTAATTATCTTTACCCTCATGATTCTGAAACACTAGGAAGGTCTATTACAGAGTATGTATATCAAATCAGGCAAAAATTAAAACCTTATGACATTAATCCAATTAAAACAATCTGGGGAGGTGGTTATCAGTGGATAACGCTCTGACTTTTAACCAACTGATTAAACAAACATATTTTAAGATTTTAAGACAATTTCTTATTAGTCTTTTTCTATTTTATTTACTACCAATGTTATTTACTGCATTTACTAATATTACTGAAAAAAATGCAGGTGCATTTACCATTTATTTCAGCACGATTTCTTGGATTTATATTAGTCTAATTTTGTTTTCAATTATTGCTAAAAATATTAGTAATCTTTTAGAAAAGATAAAACAAGAAACAAACATTGTTTATAATCAAAGTCTACTGGTGGATATAAATGAACAAGCCCCAGCTAAGTTAACTTTAATTGAACTGATTGAAACAAGACAAAAAATTCAGGAAATGCAGTTAACGATAAATAAAATGATTCAATCTGAAAAACAGCAAAAAAAGGAACTGATGTTTCAAGTCTCAGCTGCAGCGCACGATTTGAAAACACCTTTAACAATTATTCAAGGAAACGCTCAATTTTTAAAATCTTTGGATATTACTGGAAATATCGGGCAATGTTTAGGAGATATCGAACTTGCTAGCCAACAACTTAATAAATACTTTAACCAACTAATCAATTATTCTAAAACATTCTATAATGATACTTCTAATTGGGAGAGTTTCTCATCGGATTACTTAGTTGAATTATTTGAACAAGAAATTAAGTTACGTACTGACAAAAAGGCTAAAATTCAAATTTCAAATAACTTACCAATCCCTATTAATTTAACACTTAACCTAAACTTATTTCTACGAGCTATTCTAAATATTATCAATAATGCGATTGATTATTCCACAAGTAATTATCCAGTCATAAGAATAGACTATCAGTTAATAGATAATAAATTTTATATTTCCATATGGAATAGTGATTCTTCATTTTCTGAGAATATACTCAAGAAATATGGGTTACTATACTATCAAGATAATCATGAAATAAATTCAGAACAAGGAAATCATTTCGGAATTGGATTAGCATTTGTTAATCGGGTAGCAAAAATCCATGGTGGAGAAATAAATTTGAGTAATTTTGAGAATGGTGCTCTTGTCACTATTTCTATACCAGTCTAGTCTTTAGTTTTCAACTATGATAATGTTCAAACTTTAAATTAATAACTACTTTCGTCATCTTGTTTAAGGTGGCGATTTTTTTATTGGTTTGATTTACTTTTATATCTATTTCTATGATAAGAATTTCTGATATTTTTCTGATATTTATTTTGTATAACAAGAAGTGTAGACGACATATATATATGGAATTTGATGGTATACCAATTGATAAAGAGATAAATTTATTTAAGTCTCAAAAATTATATTTGTAAAAGGTGGAAAAGATAAATGATACAATTTGAGAAAATTAGCAAAGGTTTTAGTAGTAAGAGTGTTCTTTCAGAAGTTTCGTTTACGGCAAAAGAGGGAGAAATAACGGCACTAATTGGTCCAAATGGGTCTGGTAAATCGACTTTAATAAAAATATTGCTAGGCTTGATTTCCCCAGATGAAGGCAGAGCGACTTTTGATGGAAAAAGTTATGAAGAATTAGGTAAATACCCCTTCAGATATGTAGGTGCATTTCTAGATAGTTTTCAACCAAATCCAACAAGGACAGCCTATAGTCACTTAAGGTGGATTGCTTTAACTAGTGGTATAGATAAGCAGAGATGTTTAGAATGTTTAAAAATAGTTGGCCTTCAGGATGTTGGTAATAAAAGGATAAAAGACTACTCTCTTGGAATGAAACAAAGACTGGGGCTGGCTACGGCTATCTTAGCGAATCCTAAAATACTTATTTTGGATGAACCCATTAATGGACTCGATCCAGATGGAATTAGATGGGTTAGAGAGTTTCTAAGAGAATTTGTTAGAGGCGGTAAAATAGTTTTAATCACAAGTCATTATATGAATGAATTAGAACTTACAGTTGATAAAATTGTAGGATTATCAAATGGTAAGATAGTAATTGATGGTAGTAGCAAAGATGTTCTTGAAGAATATGGCTCTTTTGAGGAAGCTTATTTTAAATCTGTTACAAATTAAAGGGGGTAAACTTTATGAAAAATATTCGTAGTGAATTATACAAAATATTCTCATTGCCACTCTTTTGGAGGGGAGTAGCAATTTTGATTGGAATCAGTGTATTCTTTACCTTTCAAAATATTCAAGTAATCAATGCGATAGCAAATGGGAATACAGAAATTCTTATACTAGAAGATACGACTAGTCAATTAACAGAGTTTCAAACAGTAAGAGATGCGATATTATCTTCTCCTTACCAATCTAGTATATTATTTTTTCCAATCTTATTTGCACTGATTCTATCTACGGAGTATAAATTTGGACAGGAATCATTTACTAAATTATTAATACCAAAATGGCAGACAGTTTTAATAGGTCAGATTTGCTCTGGAATAATTGTATCCAGTATGTTGACGATTGTTCTATCTTTAATAAATAGTGCGATGCTCTATGCGATGTTAGATGAAACATTACAAAATTATCTTAACTCAGGTCTTGTTTTAGAAGTAACGTTAAGAATTATTATCTTTTCCATAACATTGACATTGCTTTCAATGTTTTTAGTAAAGATAACAAGAAAGCCTATTCCGTCTGTCATTATTATTGTAAGTATTCTTGTTATAACTTTATCAGGCATATTGAGAGTTATTTCTCCGACGCTTGAAAATTTATTTCCCTTAACAGGTGCAAAGTCATTCGC
This sequence comes from uncultured Granulicatella sp., assembly GCA_963529535.1. Classification (GTDB taxonomy): domain Bacteria; phylum Bacillota; class Bacilli; order Lactobacillales; family Aerococcaceae; genus Granulicatella. The sequence continues at coordinate 28,072 of CAUSAK010000006.1, forward strand.
ATTTGGAAGGGTAGAAAATAACAATCCTTCAGAAATGTATGGTTTATTATTATTATTATCTCAAGCATCAATAGTAACTATAATGATGTATATTAAAGCTTGGTATAAAAATAAGAAGGAGAAGAAACATGGATGAAATGATATATGCTCTTATTTATAAAAAATATAGTTTAATTGCGGTGAAAATACAAATTTTAAGTCAGTTATTGCTTACTTTATTTATCTGTATTCTTAGTTTAATAACATTTGAAATCAATGATAATGATATTATACTATCTAATAATCAAATTTTAGTAATTTCATCTTATTTATTTATGATAGGCGGACTGATAAATGGCTCTATGGAAGTCGAGAATTCAGAGTCTAAAATAGTCTATTTATTAACCGGGAACAAAAATAACAGTACACAAAAAATTATGATTGTTGAGATAATAGACTGTGTATTACAAGCCATTCTATCATTATTAGTTATCGTAAGTTTCTTCATTGTTAAAGGAACTATTAAGGAAGTTAGCTTAATACAGTTTTTCTCTTATCTTTTTAGTAGTGTTTTGTGTTTCTTAATTGCATATTATTTAACTTTATTTTTTAAGAGTTCGATGACAGCATTAGCTACTTTGTTGTTATTTCCAATATTAGTTAACCCCTATATTGAACGCGTATTTCCTGTAGTGTTACCATACATCTATTCTGAAGCTATTTCTGCTAGTTTCAAAATATCAGAAAAGACTTCTAGTCATATGATATTATTGTTATGGAATTTGATTTTACTCTTATTAATCTATTTGAAAGTCAAAAAGAGGTTGAAAAATGAATAGTCGAAGATATTATTTACTACAGAAAAACCCGTATATCATATCTGTCAAAAATAAAATTGGCTTTTCTAAAGTAGCTAAGGACGGCAGCAGCTTCGCAATGCGAATCTCATGCCTAAAAATTGAGCCTAAGGTCTCAATTTTTCCTGCACTATAAGCCCATCTTGCTTATAATGCTAAAGCTACAGAGAAAAGCCAATTTTATTTTGACGAAAGTTTATGAGTGGACGTTTAAAACTGAGCTTTTTGTAAGTAGATATGAGATTTTCGTACGTAGGTATCTACTATATAAAAAGATCGTGATTTTTCGTAAATTCGTCAGCATCTGTTAAAATACAAATAGCTTTTCTTTGTAGATCATGCAATAAATGCCTGGTAGGCATTTATTGCCGGAAAAATCGAGACCAAGGCTCGATTTTTAGCAATGATCCTCACTATGCGAGGCTGCTTGCGCCGTAGCTACTTTAGAAAAGCTAATTGTATTTGTCTTCTATGACTTCTTATCATATCAGTAGATAAATTCTCTAAAAATCGTTACAATAGAGTAGAGTTTAACAGTAAAATCTAATCTAACGACAATACAAAATATAATAGATTTGGATTTTTAATTAGATAAATTCAAATCTATTTTTTTATCTATATGGAGGAAGTTATGACATTTGATGGTTTATTTACAAAATGGATGACGGATGAAGTTTCTAAAGAAATTATTGGAGGGAGAATTAGTAAAATTCATCAGCCTCTTCCTTATGAAATTCAATTAACGATTCGCTCCAATCGTAAAAATTACTTACTATTATTATGTGCGCATCCCATGATGGCACGTTTCCAATTTATTACAGAAAAAGGGGATAACCCTGAAATTGCTCCGAATTTTTGTATGATTTTGAGAAAATATCTTGAAGGGGCGATTATTAAAGATTTTACTCAAGTTGGAGCTGACCGAATTATTCATTTAGATGTGGACACAAGGGATGAACTTGGAGATGAAGCAAAATGGCGGTTGACACTTGAAATGATGGGGAAACATAGTAATGTTTTCTTAGTGGATCGAAGAAGCCAGCAAATGATTGATTGTTTAAAACGTATCCCATTAAGTCAAAATACTTATCGTACATTACAACCGGGGGCTACTTATCAATTACCTCCTCATCAAACGAAAATGAATCCATTTGAGATGACTCTTTTTGAACTAGATGCCAGACTAAATAGAGAACTTTCGCAAGAAACACTCGCAAAATCATTAATGAGTCTTGTTCAAGGAATAAGTACATTAACAGCAAATGAAATCGTTGAACGTTCTATTATGTTTGATGAGACGGTTGCTGAAAGTTTATGGAAGTTTTTAGAACAAAATAATGAAAATCCAACACCTACTTTAGCAAAACTTTCGAATGGAAAAAGCTATTTCACAGTTTGTCCATATTATTCATTCCAAAATGCTGAAAATCAATCATTTGAAACATTATCTGAATTAGTAACAGCCTATTATGTTCATAAAGTTCAGGAAGAAAAAATTCAACAGTTGGCAGGAAATTTACTTCAAATGTTGAAATCAGAATTAAAGAAAAATCGAGAAAAACTCGTTAAATTTGAAGAAGATTTACAAAAGAGTGAGAAGGCGGAACAATACCGTATTAAAGGAGAGTTATTAAATACTTGCCTGTATAAAATAGAAAAAGGTCAAACAGAAATTCAAGTGGAGAATTATTACGATAATAATGAATTACTGACGATTCAATTGTCTACATGGTTGACACCTTCTCAAAATGCACAAGCTTATTTTAAAAAATATCAAAAATTAAGAAATTCAATTGAACATATTGAAAAGCAACAAGAATTTACCCATCAAGAAATTCAATATTTAGAACAAGTGTTATATCAAATTGAAGAAGCCGACGTACAAAACTTAGAAATTATTCGCGAAGAATTAGTAGCGAGTGGGTATTTAAAACGTTCTGCTATGAAAAAAGGAAAACAGAAAGTGAAACCTTCAAAACCATATGTTTTCTACTCAAATGATGGAACGAGAATTTTAGTAGGTAGAAATAATTTACAAAATGATACCTTAACGTTAAAACAAGCCAAAAAAGAATATTTATGGTTACATGCGCAAAATATTCCTGGATCACACGTCATTGTCGAATCTGCAAGTCCAAGTGATGAAACGATTGGGCAAGCAGCGATGTTAGCAGCTTACTATTCAAAATATCGTCATTCAGCAACTGTTCCTGTGGACTATGTTTCTGTTTCAAAAATTAGAAAGCCAAATGGAGCTAAACCAGGATTTGTTGTGTATGAAGGACAACAAAATACATATATCACTCCAGATGAAGCAGTGATTCAACAAATTCGGGAAAATAAACCAAAAGAATAAGGAGAAACAAATGAACGCAGTAAGAGCAGCTTATATTCATATTCCATTTTGTTCTCATATTTGCTATTATTGCGATTTTAATAAGGTATTTATTGAAGGGCAACCGGTTGATGAATATGTTGATTTATTAGTAAGAGAAATGCAATTACGAGCGAAAGCTCACCCCATCTCTCCTTTAGAAACGTTATATATCGGTGGAGGAACTCCTTCAACTTTAACGCCTAAGCAATTAGCAACTTTATTTGAAGGAATTCATCACTATTTACCACTAGAGAAGAATTGCGAATTTACAATGGAATTAAATCCAGATGATGGGCAGCTGGAACGTTTAGAAGTGATGAAAGAATATGGGGTTAACCGTATTAGTATGGGAGTTCAATCTTTTAATGATGAATTATTAAAAAAAATTGGACGTAAACATAGTAAAAAGACAGTTTTAGAAACCATAGGAAATGCTCGAAAAATTGGATTTGAGAATATAAGTATTGATTTAATTTTTAGATTGCCTCAACAAACGATTCAAGATTTTGAAGATAGTTTAAAAATAGCAATGGATTTAGATTTACCACATTATTCGATTTATTCCTTAATTTTAGAACAAAAGACTGTTTTTTATAATTTGATGAGACAAGGAAAACTTCCTTTGCCTACTCAAGATGAAGAAGCAGATATGTTTCAATTAGCCATGGATTCTATGGAAAGTTTTGGACGGCATCATTATGAAATTAGTAATTATGCACTTCCAGGTTTTGAATCTAGACATAATTTACATTATTGGAAAGCAGATGAGTATTTAGGGTTTGGTGCTGGTGCTCATGGTTATTTAAATCAAGAACGCTATCAAAATTGTGGACCAATTCAACATTATTTAGAACCATTACGGAATTTTGAACTTCCAATTTTACAAAAGGATCTATTAAGTAAAAAATCTCAAATAGAAGAGTTTATGTTTTTAGGATTGAGAAAAATATCAGGAGTTTCAAACCAAGAATTTAAGAGAAGATTCGGAAGAAGTATCAATGATATTTATCAAGAAATAATTGAGGAACTGTTAGAACAGGAATTGATCCAATTAACAAAAGAGGGATTTGCGTTAACTCATAAAGGAAAGTTTTTAGGGAATAATGTATTTCAAGCGTTTCTTTTAGAAGATTAAGTTAAGATTTTGTATAATTGCTGTAATGAGATGAAAGAGGTGATAAAATGACTCCATCAAGAAAAACAAAAAGAAAATGGAGATATTGGAAAATTGCTTTACTTGGGTTAATGGCGATGCTTGTTTTATTATTCATTTCAACATTCATTCCAAGTCGACCTAAAGAACAAGTTTCAACCACTAACACTAAAATAGTAGAACAAGGAGAAAATTGGATGGAAGTGACATTAAGTAAAACGGAAATACAATCGTTGTTAGACTCCGTTTCAAAAAAGAATCAAGAAGAAAATCCGACATTTCCAAATTTTGTGATGAATGATTCTGTGATTCAAATTAATGGCGATGCTAATGCATTAGGAATAACTGTTCCTTATAAAATGACGACGGTTCCTTATGTAACAGAAGATGGTGAAATTCAATTAAAAATTCAGTCTGTTCAATTAGCAGGATTATCGTTACCACTATTTTTAGCAGTGGGACGCTTGCAACAAATGGAATTTCCAGAATGGTTTCAATTGAATGCTGAACAACAGTATTTTTTATTAAATTTATCGGGGCTTTATGAAGGAAATACGATTAAGGCAAAAAAATTTAACTTAAAAACAAATGAATTTATTTTTTCTGTTTCAATTTCTAATGACAATATAGTAGAATATCTACAGTAATAAAAATTTTTAAGTCTACAAGACAGTTAGGAGATTACACATGAGTGTACATATTAATGCAACAAAAGGACAAATCGCAGAAGTAGTATTAATGCCAGGAGATCCACTTCGTGCAAAATACATTGCGGAACATTATTTAACAGATGTAGAACAATACAATAGCGTAAGAAATATGTTTGGATATACAGGATTATACAAAGGTCAAAGAGTTTCTGTTCAAGGTAGTGGAATGGGGATTCCTTCAATGATGATTTATGCCAATGAATTATATACTGAATTTGGCGTTGAAAAAATTATTCGTATTGGTTCAGCAGGTTCTATTCAACCTGATGTAAATGTTCGTGATATTGTATTAGCGCAAGGAGCTACAACGGATTCATCGATTATTACAAATATTTTCCAAGGACAAGTTAATTTTGCACCTTTAGCTTCATTTGATTTATTAGATAAAGCATATCATTTAGCAAAAGAACGTGGTGCAACTGTACACGTTGGAAATATTTTATCTTCAGATCGTTTCTACAATGCTGAATTAAATAAACAAAAATTACAAGAATATGGTGTATTAGCGATTGAAATGGAAGCTGCTGGTTTATATGCTTTAGCAGCTCAACATAAAAAACAAGCTCTAGCAATTGTAACGATTAGTGACCATATTTTAACAGGTGAAGAAACAACTGCTGAAGAACGTGAAAAAACATTTAATGAAATGATGGAAATTGCTTTAGAAACAGTTCATCATGCGTAGTTAGTAGGTAGAAATTATGGAAGAAAATCAAGAAGTAGTTACGGATACTGCTAAAAAAGGAATTCGACCTTGGGTATTAATTGTTTCTATCATTGCAACAATGATTCTTACTGTTGGTGTAACGGTTGGTCTTGTGGTAAGCCAATTACCGAAAATCCTCAATAACCAAGCGCAACCACAGCAGTTATCAAAACAGGAATTATTTCAAATTGAAAAAGTATTTTTCTATTTGAAACAAGCAAATATTGATAAAAATATTACGAATGAACAATTAATTCAAGGGGCACTAAAAGGGATGGCGGAATCTGTTGGAGATCCTTACACAACTTTTTTAGTGAATGATGAAACGGCACAATTAGATGAAACGGTTAATGGGTCATTTGGTGGAATTGGTGCTGAATTAAAATCAGATCAAAGTCGTGTAGTGATTAGCACGACAATGGAAGGAAGTCCTTCACAACAAGTAGGACTTCAAGCAGATGATGTGATTACAAAAGTCGATGGCGAGGATATGACAGGGAAAACTATTTCTGAAGTTGTGAAGAAAGTACGTGGAGAAGTCGGTACAGATGTTGTGTTAACGATTGAACGTGCTGGAACTTCTTTAGAAGTCAAATTAACGAGAGCGAGCATCGCCATCAATACTGTAAAAGCTGAGTTAGATAAAGAAGATGCTACCATTGGTCATATTCGTATTACAAGTTTTGCAAAAAATACCGCTCAGGAATTAGAAAAAGCAGTGAAAGAGTTAACCGAAAAAGGAGCAAAATCTCTTGTATTCGATGTTCGTTATAATCCTGGTGGACTGTTAGATCAAGCGCAAAAAGTTGCTAATATGTTCTTAAAAGATGGGGAAACAATCGTTCAAATTGAAGACGGAATGGGAAATAAAAAAATCTATAAAGCGTCTTCTGATATTGGAACCTTTAAAATTACTCAACCATATGTTCTTTTAGTGAATGAAGGAAGTGCGAGTGCTTCTGAAATTTTAGCAGCAGCTATAAAAGAAGGAGCGAACGGACAAATTGTCGGTACAAAAACATATGGTAAAGGAACTGTTCAAAGTGTTGTGGATATTAGTGATAATAGCGAATTAAAATATACGAATGCTAAATGGTTAACACCAAAGGGAAATTGGATTCATAAAGAAGGTGTCACTCCAACAAAAGAAGTGAATTTACCGGATTATGCATTTTTAAAAATTATTGATGCAAGAGAAACTTTAAAAGTTGGGACTGTTTCCCAAAATGTCTTATCAGTTGAAACAATTCTAAAAGGATTAGGATATTCAGTTACAGCAGATGGTTATTTTGATGAAACTACTCAAAATGCAGTTAAAGTCTACCAACAAAAAGAAGGTCTTACTGTAACTGGAGAAGTGAATGAAGATACTGCTCAAAAATTAATGAATAGTGTACGAGTATTAATCCAAGAAAACGATACCCAGTATCAAGCCGCAAAAGAATTACTAAAATAGAATGGAGGTTTTTCCATGGAAGAAGTTAGTTCATTTATTCCACGTAATATGCGTAAAAGAAAACTTCCTAAACCAACAATATGGGAAGAATTATTAAGCTGGTTAGGCTCTTTTGCCGTATCATTTGCAATTTTAGCATTATTATTTATCTTTATAGGAAAACCTTTTACAGTTAGTGGTCAATCGATGTATCCGACATTACACGATTCAGATCGTATGTTTATGTCAAAATTAGGGGATATCAATCGTTTTGATGTGGTTGTATTACATGCTCCGGATCAAGATAAAGAATATATTAAACGAGTGATAGGAATACCTGGAGATACGATTGAAGTAAAAGGAGGAAAACTGTATATCAATGGAACGGTTGTAGAGCAACCATTTATAAATAAGGAAATCGTAAAAAACCAAACGGTATTTATTGACGATTTTACGCTAGAAGGTCTTACTGGTGAATATAAAGTTCCTGAAGGAAAATATTTTGTAATGGGAGATAATCGTGGAGTTTCAAGAGACAGTCGAATGATTGGATTTATTGATCGCTCTGCAATTGAAGGGAAAGCAGTCTTTACAATTTGGCCGCTGAATCGAATTGGTGGTCAAAAAGATTTTTCTTATTTATATTCTGAATGATGAGGAGAGATTTGAATGAGTTATGAAGATGAATATGAATACAAACCTTCGATATTGTCTATTATCTGGTCTTGGATTTGGTCATTTATAGTAGCGTTCATTATTGTAGGGGGAGTGTATTTCTTTCTTGGAAGACCTTTTACAGTGAGTGGCGCTTCAATGTACCCAACTTTGCATAATGCTGATCGTATGATTCTTTCTAAAGTTGGAGATATTCATCGATTTGATGTTGTTATCCTAAAGGCTCCAGATGAAAATGTTGAATATATTAAACGTGTTATTGGAATGCCAGGGGATACAGTTGAGATGAAGAGTGGGGTACTTTATATTAATGGTAAAAAAGTAGATCAACCCTTTATCAATACTGAAGCATTGGCAAAACAAACGGTATTTATCGATGATTTTACTTTAGAGAGTCTAACTGGTGAATCAAAAGTTCCCGAAGGTAAGTATTTTGTTTTAGGGGATAATCGTGGGGTTTCTAAAGATAGTCGCATGATTGGTTTCATTGATCGTTCAGCGATTGAAGGAAAAGCAGTCTTTACAATTTGGCCATTTGGTCGGATTGGTGGACAAAAGAATTACGGTTATTTATATTCGGAATAAGGTATAGAAATTGACTTTTCGTAATGTAGTATTAGGACGCAAGCAGCCAGCAAAAGCTGTCTCATTGCTAAAAGTTGAGCCTATGGTCTCAACTTTTCCTGTACAAGAAGTATAGTATACTTCTTGTACCCATACTACTTTGAAAAGTCATTTCTATTTAACGTAAAGTTATGAGAATACGCTTATAATTGAGACTTCTTTTAAGTAGCTAGGACGCTAGCAGCCACCTAACGGTGTCTCTTGGCTATAGCTACTTTGAAAAGTCATTTTTATAATTTTTCTTTTACAAATAGAAAAATTAGTGTTAAACTTCAAATGATGCATAAGAGGATGCATTAATATAGATTTATAGGAGGAAATCATATGGTTGGAATTATTATTGCAAGCCATGGTGAATTTGCTGCTGGTATTAAGCAATCTGGTTCAATGATTTTTGGAGAACAAGAAAAAGTTGAATCTGTTGTATTTATGCCAAGCGAAGGACCAGATGATTTGCAAAGAAAATTGCAAGAAGCCATTGAGAAAGTTGATTCAGAAGAAATCTTATTCTTAGTCGATTTATGGGGCGGTAGTCCATTCAATCAAGCCAATAAATTGTTTGAAGAAGCTCCAGAACATCGTGCGATTGTTGCTGGATTAAACTTACCAATGTTAATCGAAGCGTATGCGAGTCGTTTCTCAATGAATACAGCTCACGAAATTGCGCAAGCGATTGCTCCAACTGCAAGTGAGGGGGTTAAAGTTCGCCCTGAAGAATTGCAAAAGAAAGAAGAAGTAGCCGAAAAACAAACGGTTGCACCTAAAGGAGCTATTCCGGAAGGAACAGTTTTAGGGGATGGCAAAATTAAGTTTGTATTAGCTCGTATTGATACTCGTTTACTTCATGGACAAGTTGCTACTAACTGGACTAAAGCAACAAATCCAAATCGTATTATCGTTGTATCTGATTCAGTATCAAAAGACGATTTACGTAAAAAATTAATTGAACAAGCAGCTCCTCCAGGAGTTCGTGCTCACGTTATCCCATTGGATAAATTAGTTCAAGTTTATAACGACCCACGTTTTGGCGATACAAAAGCATTATTATTATTTGAAAATCCACAAGATGCTTTAGCAGTTATTGAAAAAGGTGTAGAAATTCCAGAATTAAATATTGGTTCTATGGCTCATTCAGTAGGTAAAATTCAAATTAATAATGTATTATCTGTTGACCAAGCAGATGTTGATACGTATAAGAAATTACGTGATTTAGGCGTAAAATTCGATGTTAGAAAAGTATCAGGAGATTCTCCTTCTGATTTATTCAAATTAATCGCTGCAAAAGCAGGCGAAGGTTTAAGCATTTAATAGGAGGTCATTATGGATTTTAATATTGTAGCAATTATTGCAGTCCTAGTTGTTGCTTTTTTAGCTGGTATGGAAAGTATTTTAGACCAATTCCAATTCCATCAACCAATTATTGCATGTTCATTAATTGGATTAGCAACAGGACATTTATCTGAATGTATTATTTTAGGTGGAGCTTTACAATTATTAGCTCTAGGTTGGGCTAATATCGGTGCAGCGGTTGCTCCCGATGCAGCGTTAGCTTCAGTAGCATCTGCCATTATTTATGTAAAAGCTGGTGACTTCTCTACAGATGGTCGTAATATCGCGATTGCAGCAGCTATCACTCTAGCAACAGTTGGTTTAGTAACAACTATGATTGTTCGTACTTTATCAGTTGTTCTTGTTCACCAAGCTGATAGAGCAGCAGAACAAGGAAACTTCCGTGGTGTTGAATTTTGGCACTATGTAGCATTAGCTACACAAGGTTTACGTATCGCAATTCCTGCAGGAGCTTTACTTTTCATTCCTTCTTCAGCAGTACAAGCTGCGTTAGGTTCATTACCAGCATGGTTTACTGGTGGTATGACAGTTGGTGGGGGAATGGTAGTAGCTGTTGGTTATGCAATGGTTATTAACTTAATGGCAACTAAAGAAGTATGGCCATTCTTCTTCTTAGGTTTTGCTTTAGCACCAATTAAAGAATTAACATTAATTGCAACTGGTATTATCGGTTTAGCAATTGCTGTCATTTACTTAAACTTACAAAAAAATAACTCAGGTGGTTCAGGATCAAATTCTGGTTCAGGAGACCCACTTGGCGATATTTTGAATGATTACTAGAATGGAGGAACAGATATGTCAGAGAAAAAAGTTTCATTAACGAAAAGCGATCGTATTAGCGTTATGTTACGTTCTCAGTTCCTTCAAGGTTCATGGAACTATGAGCGTATGCAAAATGGTGGTTGGGCATTCTCATTAATCCCAGCACTTAAAAAATTATATCCTAACAAAGAAGAAGCAAGTGATGCTTTAAAACGTCATTTAGAATTCTTTAATACTCACCCATATATTGCTGCTCCAATTCTTGGGGTAACATTAGCTCTTGAAGAAGAAAAAGCAAATGGAGCAGATATCGATGATGCTGCTATTCAAGGGGTTAAAGTTGGTATGATGGGACCTTTAGCAGGTATTGGGGATCCAGTATTCTGGTTTACAGTTCGTCCAATCCTTGGAGCAATTGCTGCTTCATTGGCAACTGGCGGTTCATTAATTGCACCATTATTCTTCTTTATTGCTTGGAACTTAATCCGTATCGGTTTCTTATGGTACACACAAGAAGTTGGATATCAAAAAGGTTCTGAAATTACAAGTGACTTATCAGGTGGTATTTTACAAACAATCACTAAAGGTGCTTCAATCTTAGGGATGTTCGTAATGGGGATTTTAGTTCAACGTTGGACTTCTATTAACTTCCCATTAGTTGTTGCTCGTGCTAAATTATCTGAAGGAGCATACATTCAATTCCCTGATGGAGCTGTTGATGGTTCAACTTTACAAAAAATCTTATCTGCATTAGCAGGTGGTACTTCATTAACTCCTGAAAAAGTTACAACATTACAAGATAACTTAAATCAATTAATTCCAGGTTTTGCTGCTTTACTATTAACATTCGCATGTATGTGGTTATTAAAACGTAAAGTAAGTCCAATTTTAATTATCTTTGGATTATTTGCACTAGGTATTCTTGGGCGTGTAGCAGGAATTATGTAATATAAAGATTAATTTAGGATGAACAGATTTAATATCTGTTCATCTTTTTTTGTTTTATGATAAAATAGAGCTATCAGTTTAGTGAATAAGGAGAATGTTATGGCACAGTCTTTAAATAGAAAAGTTATTTTTACTACGAAAGCCAATGTATTTGTTGGTTGGATTGGAAATAAGCATGGCGATATTCTTGTTGGAGATAGAGCATTTGAGTTTTATAATGAAAAAAATCCGGAGGATTATATTCAAATTCCTTGGAATGAAATTTACAAAGTACGTGCGCAACTGTTCTTTAAGGATCGTTATATTCGTGGATTTTTTATTGACACGAAATCTGCTGGTTCGTTTAATTTCGTTGTAAAAAATGCGGGTAAATGTTTAAAAGAGATGCGTACATTTGTTGGAGAAGAAAATATTGTACGAAGTAAACCATTGTTTACGATGAGGAATTTTTTCAAAAAGTAACTTTATTATTTATAATGACTTCCCTTAGCGTTGCTTGGGACGCCAGCAGCTTCGCTTTGCGAATCTCATGGCTAAAATTCGAGCCTTGGTCTCGAATTTTCCCGTAATATAAGCCAAACTTGGCTTATATTACTTTAGCAACAGCGGAAAGTCATTGGGTTATTGAGCATATACAGTCTGCACGATAATAATGTTATATAATGACTTCAAATATAGTAGTAAGGGACGGAAGCAGCTTTGCGCTTACAAGTCTCATATCATTACTACTATGAGAAGTCTTTGGTGGTGTGTGCATAGAGTGTTTGTACGGATAAAATTTTATTTATGATATATGGAGAAGAGTATGATTCGTTTTGAAAATGTATATAAAGAATATATAGATTCAGATATACAATTAAAAAAGTCTTTTAAAGAAAAATTATTTACAAAAAAGGCAAAGAAAACAGTTATTCAAGATTTAAATTTAGAAATTAACGAAGGAGAAATTGTTGGTTATATTGGTGAGAATGGGGCTGGAAAATCTACGACAATAAAGATGTTGTTAGGAATTATCCCTGCAGATTCTGGTAATGTAACAGTTTTTGAAAAGGATTCGTTCAAGAATCGTCGAAAAAACGCTTCTGAAATTGGAGTTATGTTTGGACAGAAATCTCATCTCTGGTGGGATTTACCACTGTTAGATTCTTTCAAATTTTTACAAAAAATTTATTCTAAAACATCTGTTGAAGATGATAAATGGTTAGAATGGTTAATAAATGAATTAGAAGTAAAAGCGTATATAAATCAACCAGTTCGAGAACTTTCTTTAGGACAACGTATGCGTGGAGAATTTGTTTGTGCTTTGCTTCATTCTCCTAAGTTAGTCATTTTAGATGAACCTACAATTGGTATTGATGTTCAAACAAAACAAAAAATGATGGAAATTATTTTAAAAGTTAATGAGCAAAAAAATACGACATTCATGATTACCAGTCATGATTTTCAAGAGATTGAGAAAGTTTGTCAAAGAATTATTATTCTGAACAAAGGCATCAATGCATATCAAGGAAGTATTGAAGAGTTTAAAAATCAATATTCTTATTTGAAAAAAGTTATCATTTATCACGAACAAGGACAGCATGAATTGATAGAGAATTCAACTATAAAAGTATTAGCAAAGAATATTTTTTCTACTGAATATTTTTTTGATACTCGTGAAATTTCAGAAGAATTAGCTATTGAATTTATTCAAACTAATTATCATCCAGATAATTTAGAAGTTGTTCTTTTAAGTTTATCAGAATTAATGACGGTAAAGAGGGTGTTAGAATGAAAGGTTTATTAGCATACATACTTTACCAGTTTAAGTCTAATAAAAAATATCGTATGAATAATGTCATGACGATTATGAGTACATTTATCGCTATTGTAATTCAGTATTATATTTGGACATATGTTGAAAAAACAAATGGAATGAATACACAACAAATTATTATTTATTCTATGTTTGCCTTAACATTATCGTCTTTATTACCTTTATTTTCTTCAGCTGATTTTATGAATCATATTATTTTAAAGGGAACAATAGCTAATTATTTACAGCGTCCACAAATGCTGTTTTTAGTCAATTCCTCTATTCAAATTGGAAATAGTTTTTATAAGATTATTTATCGAATTATTCCGATTTGGGTTATTTATATTATTTTTTTCAAAATAAATCTCATAACTGTGAATGGTGTTCTTTTGTTAGCATTACTATCTTTATGTTTTAGTTGGATACTTTCATTAATTATTGGTCATATTATAGGATTACTTTCTCCGTATTTAATTAGTATAAATGGAACTAAAAGTTTAATTTCTGGCTTAATATTATTACTTGGAGGGGGAGTTTTACCGATAGATATTTATCCTGAACCTTTAAAATTAATTGTATTAAAACTACCTTTTGTTGCATTACAATATTTTCCTAGTGCAATATTAAGTGGAAGTCAATTGTTTTCCTATAAAACTGCACTGTTAATTCAATTATGTTGGATTCTTTTCTTTCTCTTAGTTTTATTCATTATACAAAAAAGAGTCTACTCAAAACTTGAAATTATGGGAGGGTAACATAATGATTCGTTCGTTAAAATTTTATAGAAAAATTTATACTGAATTTATAAGAATGGATATCAAACGAATAATGATGTATCCTATTGATTTTATTTTAGGAAATATGGGCTTTTTTCTAGAAACAATTTCAACCTTATTTGTACTTTATATCATTGTTATGAATACAGGATTTTTAGGTGAGTTTAGTGGATACGAAGTTTTATTTTTTTATTCATATTTGATGTTAGTAAATGCTCTATGGGAAATATTTTTTGTAACTGTACTTGAAATTCCATATATGATTCAAAGTGGAGAGCTAGATATTTTCTTAGTAAGACCCTTAAATATTTTATTTCAATTTATTATTTTTCAACTAGATGAAGAATCTGTATTTGAAACAGTAGTAGCTTTATTATTATTAATAGGATCAATCACTCAATTATCTGGATTATGGACAGGTATCTTCTTTATTAAATTACTTTTCTTTATACTTTCTTCTATTTTTGTTAGATATGCTATTTATTTTTAAGTACTACTGCATTTTGGTGGGTATCAAATGATGGGCTTAAAAGTATTTTTTGGGAAGTTTCTCAACTTGGAAACTATCCAATTTCAATCTATCCTCAATGGTTAAAAGCTGTATTAATGATTATACCATTTAGTTTTATAGGATATTTTCCTGTCCATGAGTTATTACTGAATACTAATCGATTTACTTTAGAAACATTAATCAATTTTAGTTCTGGATGGATTATATTTTATTTAGTTTATCAATTCTTTTGGAAACAAGGATTAAAGAAATATCAAAGTATTGGTGGTTAAATCAATATAATCAAAAACTTAAAATATTATATGACCCACAGCATTCAGCTTGACTTTTTCTTGTAAAAATTATACGATAATAAGCATTCTATGGGAACGATATCAAGAATTATAGAAAGGAGAAGTTAAATGGATCAAATATTTTTACATCAATTTGATGCTTTGTTAGAATTACGTCATTTTTTATCCATCATTCTTGCCTGTTTATGCGGATGGGCCATTGGGTATGAACGTAAGTCACGCAATAAACAGGCGGGGGTAAAAACTCATGTAATTGTTGCACTAGCTTCTGCTTTAATGATGATTGTTTCAAAAGAAGCCTTTTCTGAAATACCACATGCAGCTGATACAACTCGTGTTGCTGCTCAAGTAGTGAGTGGTATTAGTTTTATCGGTGGGGGCATTATCTATATGCGTGATATGCGTGTTAGTGGTGTTACGACAGCTGCTGGTTTATGGGCTACTTCAGGTATCGGCATGGCGATTGGCGGAGGATTTTGGTTCTTTGGAAGTGCTTGCTGCGCGGTAGTCGTTGTAGTTCAATTATTGACTCATCGCAAGTTAAGTGTAAATCGAAAAATGTACCAATTAAATATTACTGGAATGATTAGTCATTTGAATGTTATTCATGATATTCATCGACATTGTAATTTAAAGCAATATCAAGCTGCCAATGTTGAAGTGAAGAAAATTCCAGAAGGTTATGAGTTATACATTCAAATTGATAATGATGCTCGAGTTTTTGTTCAAGATTTTAAAAAGACAATTCAAGAAAAGGAAATTGATTTTAAAATTAAGAAAGTTAAATTTAAAGCAACAATGGGATAATGAAATATGAAAGTCTTGGAGGAGTAGGATTGCTCCCTTCAAGGCTTTTTGTTTATGGTATAATATGGCTTAAAGGAGGTTGTAATTATATGGATAAACAAGAGAACTTAGAATCATTAAGAACGATGATTTCTGCTGCTATTTATGGTCTTGTTATTGGAGATGCATTAGGGGTTCCAGTCGAGTTTGAAGAAAGAGATAGTTATAGACTTGATGATATGGTAGGTTATGGAACATATCATCAGCCTCCAGGCACATGGTCAGATGATACTTCATTAACATTAGCCTTAATGGAACATTTAGGAGAAAAATCAGATTTAAGTATCTTAATGGATAAATTTGTAGCTTATCGTGATGGCTATTTAACACCTTTTGGAAATTGTTTTGATATAGGGATTGCAACAAATGAAGCTATTGAGCGATATTTATCAGGGATTTCACCAGAAGCGTGTGGCGGAAAAGATGAAAGGTCTAATGGTAATGGTGCATTAATGAGAATTTCTCCTTTAGTTTTTCTTTTATTTAGAAATTCTGATATCACCTATCAAGTACATTCGATTGAAAAATATACAATGGTAACTCATGGACATCCAAGGTCTATTGTTGCCTCGATTATATATATTTTTTTATTAAAAGAATTATTATTTAATGATTCACTTTCAGAAGTATTAGATTTCGTTCAAATAAAATTAGAAGAAATATTTAGTCAAAATTCTCAGTACTGGGAAGAATATGAAAATCATTTTAAGGAAATTTTTGATGAAGAATTTTATCATAAAAGTCGCGAAGAAATAAAATCTACAGGTTATGTGGTGGATACGCTGAAAGCTTGTTTATGGTGTATAGGGACAACGAAAAGTTTTAAAGATGCTGTTTTGAAAGCCGTGAATCTTGGAGAAGATACAGATACAATAGGCGCCATTACAGGTACACTAGCTGGAGCTAAATATTCTTTTGAATCCATTCCTAAAGAATGGATAGAAAAATTAGCCAATAAAGCTCTAATAGATGAAAAGTGCGAACAATTATTTAGTGGAATGATTAAAGCTTAATAAT
This sequence comes from uncultured Granulicatella sp., assembly GCA_963529535.1. GTDB lineage: Bacteria > Bacillota > Bacilli > Lactobacillales > Aerococcaceae > Granulicatella. Next base: position 44,886 of record CAUSAK010000006.1, read on the forward strand.
CGTATCATTTATTTTTTTAGTAAAAATATAGCAACACATCTAACGCTTTCGTAATTCCCCATAAAATAATAGCGTAATAAAAGAAATAGAAGAAATAAGAAATGCTGACTATGATTCCTAATAAAACGAATATGACAATGGAAACTACCCAAAATAATTTTAGATATAGTAATAGTTTTGAAATAAAAAGGGAGTATGTTAAAATAGTTCAGAATAAAGTTACAAGTAGTAAGAAAGGGTGAAATTGATGGCAACGATACAATGGTATCCTGGTCATATGGCAAAAGCTAAAAGAGAAGCAATTGAAAAACTAAAATTAGTTGATGTTGTAATCGAATTAGTTGATGCACGTATTCCAGAATCAAGTCGTAATCCAATTGTAAATGAGATTAAAGGACAAAAGAAGCAGTTAATGCTATTAAATAAAACGGATTTAGCCGATCCGATTCAAACAAAGAAATGGATGAACTATTATCAAGAAGAAGGTATTGAAGTTTTAACAGTTGAAGCTAAAGATGGTAAAGGATTAAATCAAGTAAAAGCAGCGATTAAAGCATTGATGGCAGAAGAATTTGAAAAATTAGCAGCAAAAGGAGTTCGACCTCGTCCGATTCGTTTAATGGTATTAGGAATTCCAAATGTTGGGAAATCAACATTTATTAATCGTATGATTCAAAAAAATCAAGCTGAAACAGCGAATCGTCCTGGGGTTACCAAAGGACAACGTTGGTTAAAAATCGGTAATGATTTTGAGTTATTAGATACGCCGGGTATTTTATGGCCCAAATTTGATAATCAAGAGATTGGAAATAAATTAGCTGTAACAGGAGCTATTAAAGATTCATTATTACATATGGATGATGTAGCGTTATTTGCAATTAATATTTTTAGAACCTACTATACAGATGCATTAAGAAAAACTTATGGTTTGAGTGAACCTGATTTAGAATTAACAGATGTAGATTTATTATTGCTCATTACGAAAAAGTTAGGATTCAAAGATGATTATGAACGTGCAAGTGAGCGTATTATTTTTGATATTCGTGGTGGTAAATTAGGGCGATATACATTAGATACTGCTCCTATTAGTTTGGAAGGTGTTTAAGATGACTGAAAAATATACCATTAGTCAGATTAAAGAAATATTAAGTTTGATTCATTCGATTGAAGATCCAATGTTTCAACAATTAAGTTTAGATATGAGAAAAGGAGTGCAAACAGCACTCAAATCGTGTCAAAAAAGAATTGAAAAAGAACAAAAACGTGCAGAACATTTTATTGAAATGCAATATTATGAAAGATTAGCTTATCAAGAAGGAGCTTGTTTTATTGCTGGAGTCGATGAAGTAGGACGTGGGCCATTAGCAGGTCCTGTAGTAGCTGCGGCAGTTATTTTACCGAAAAATATTGAAGATCTAGGATTTGATGATTCTAAAAAATTATCTGCTTCTAAACGAGAAGAAATTTATCGGCTCATTCAAGAAAAAGCTATTGCCATTGGAATTGGAATTGTGGATGCAGATATTATTGACCAAGTCAATATTTATCAAGCGAGTCGTTTAGCGATGCAACAAGCAGTCAGTGAATTAAAAATTCAACCGGATTATTTATTAATTGATGCGATGAAAATTGATGTGAATACACCTCAAATTGGCATCATTAAAGGAGATGCAAAGAGTATTTCGATTGCAGCAGCAAGTATTGTTGCCAAGCAGGTTCGTGATCAAATGATGCAAGAATTTGATGAATTATATCCTGGTTATGATTTTGCTAATAATGCGGGTTATGGAACTGCAAAGCATTTAGAAGGATTAACTTTAAAAGGAATTTCTCCAATTCATCGAAAAACTTTTGCCCCAATAAAAAATTTTTCATCCTAAAAAAATATTTTTAGCCTTTTTTCTCATATATTAATAGTAGGAACTATTATTGAGAAAGAAGGTTATTTTTATGGAATGGACAAGACGAACATTAATGATTGCGCTCGCAATGAGAGATAAGGGGAGTAGTCAACAACGATGGGAATTGTATCAACGCTTATGCCAAAATGAATGGACTGAAGGAAAATTTACACTAGAAGCCATTCATCAAGAATTAAGTTTAGAGGAAATTGATTGGCTTAGAAATACTGATTTTGCAGCTTTAGAGCAACAATATAAAAAAGAAAATATTCATTTCTTAATGTTTGAAGATACATTATATCCTAAACGTTTAAAAGAAATTTATTTACCTCCAGTGGTTTTATTTTATAAAGGTCGAATTGAATTATTCAATCGTTTATCAATTGGCATTGTTGGAGCAAGAAATCATACCCCCTATAGTAAAGAAGCGCTAGAGTATTTACTTCCAACTATACTTGAAAGAAAAGTATCCATTATTAGTGGATTAGCAAGAGGAGTAGATAGTTTAGCGCATAAACTAACATTAGATTTAAACGGAGAAACGATTGCGGTTATTGGAAATGGAATCAATGTGACTTATCCTAAGGAAAATAAACCGTTATATGATAGAATCGCTCAAAAAGGTTTAATTTTGTCAGAATATCCAATTGATAGTCCACCATTAAAATTTCATTTTCCTTATCGAAATCGAATTATTGCAGGGTTAAGTCATGGATTATGTGTGATTGAAGCAAAAATGCATAGTGCTAGTCTCATTACTGCAAATGTTGCTTTAAGTGAAAATCGTCAAGTATTTGCCTTACCTGGTAACATTACAAGTGAATTTTCAAAAGGTACAAATGAATTGATTACTTCAGGAGCAATGCCTATAAGAGAAGCAAGAGATATTTTAGAATCTCTTTACTATTTTCCTTAAAATTTTCAAGTTTTTATTTTTGATTTGACAAACAAAGCTTCGTTCGCTATCATAAATTACGATTATTGAAAATAAGCATATACTTCTGTGAAGGGAGTTTCTATATGGTTCAGAAAAACTTGGTGATTGTCGAATCACCAACAAAAGCGAAAACAATAGAGAGATATTTAGGAAAAAATTTTAAAGTAGTAGCAAGTAAAGGTCATTTGCGTGATTTACCAAAAAGTAAAATGGGAATTGATATTGAACATCAGTATGAGCCGCATTATATTTCTATTCGTGGTAAAGGGGATTTAATCAAATCTTTGAAAAAAGAAGCGAGTAAAGCCGATGCTGTTTATCTTGCAAGTGACCCGGATAGAGAAGGGGAGGCTATTTCATGGCATTTAGCGCATTTATTAGGATTAGATACAACGAAACCGATTCGTGTAGAATTTAATGAGATTACAAAGGATGCTGTAAAAGAAGCCTTTAAAAATCCAAGAAATTTAGATATGGATTTAGTTGATGCACAACAAGCTCGACGGATTTTAGACCGATTAGTAGGATATACGATTTCTCCAATTTTATGGAAAAAAGTTAAAAAAGGTTTAAGTGCTGGTCGTGTACAAAGTATCGCTGTAAAATTAATTATCGATCGAGAAAGAGAAATTCAATCTTTTGTTCCTGAAGAATATTGGACATTAGATGCGACTTTCCAAAAATCAACAAAGAAATTTTCAGCTAGTTATTATGGAACAACTGCTGAAAAAGTTGAATTAAAATCTCAAGATGAAGTGAATCTAGTCTTGAAAGAAATTGATGAGAAATCACCATTTACCGTTCAAAAAGTAACGAAAAAAGAAAGACGAAGAAATCCTGCTGCACCATTTACAACAAGTAGCTTGCAGCAAGATGCTTCCAATAAATTAAACTTTAGAACTCGTAAAACAATGATGGTCGCTCAACAATTATATGAAGGAGTATCGCTAGGAAGACAAGGTTCAGTCGGTTTAATTACGTATATGCGTACCGATTCAACTCGTATTTCTCAAACTGCTAAAGACGAAGCAAAATCATATATTGTATCTGAATTCGGTAGTGAATATTCGAATTCAACTCGTTCTACAAAAGTTTCTGAAGGAGCTCAAGATGCCCATGAAGCGATTCGTCCTTCGTCTGTTATGAGAACTCCTGATTCTATTGCATCTTATTTAACAAAAGATCAGTTAAAATTATATACATTAATTTGGTCACGATTTGTTGCTAGTCAAATGTCTGCAGCTGTTTATGATACGGTTCAAGTTGAGTTAGAGCAAAATCAACAAGTATTTAAAGCAAATGGTTCTACGATTAAATTTGCTGGATATCAAAAAGTGTATCAAGATAATATGGATTCTAAAAAATCGAATGTTTTACCTGAATTAATTGAAGGGGATGTAGTATCTGTTCAAAAATTAGAACCAGAGCAACATTTTACTCAACCGCCAGCTAGATATTCAGAAGCAACTTTAATTAAAACATTAGAAGAAATTGGAGTTGGACGTCCTTCAACTTATGCACCAACGATTGAAACGATTCAAAAACGGTACTATGTAAAATTGGTAACGAAACGTTTTGAACCAACTGAATTGGGAGAAATTGTTCATCAAATGATTCAAAATTATTTCCCGAATATTGTAGATACAAGATTTACTGCTGAAATGGAAAGTGAATTAGACCAAATTGAAGCAGGCAAACAAGAGTGGGTTCAAGTCATTGATCGATTCTATCAACCATTTAAGGCTGAAGTGGATAAAGCGGAAATTCAAATTGAGAAAGTTCAAATTAAAGATGAACCTGCAGGATTTAACTGTGAAGTTTGTGGAAGTCCAATGGTCATTAAATTAGGACGTTTTGGAAAATTCTATGCTTGTAGTAATTTCCCGGATTGTCGTCATACTGCAGCGATTGTAAAAGAGATTGGCGTCACTTGTCCTCATTGTCAAAAAGGGCATGTGATTGAGAGAAAATCGAAGAAGAATCGTTTATTCTATGGTTGTGATCGTTATCCTGAATGCGAATTTGTATCATGGGATAAACCTGTAGGAAGAGATTGTCCGAAATGTTCTCACTATCTTGTAGAGAAAAAAGTGAAAAGTGGCAAACAGATTGTATGTAGCCAATGCGATTATAAAGAAGAAATTCAAAAATGATGAAGAAGAAGCCGCAAGGCTTCTTTTTTCGGCTCTTTGTCAAATAGGGTTGATGAAACAATTTTAGTGAAGGAATTAAGCAGCGTCAGGTTGCTTAATTCCTTTTTTAGTTGTTGGAGTAAATAGTTTAGACATTAATAGAATTCTATTTCTAAAATGAGTAAAACTACTGTATCCATAAGCATTTCTTTTTAGTACTTTTATCTTGTTGTTAATGCCTTCAATAGGACCATTTGAAAGTGTTGGATACTCACATGTATTCTGAATATATGGTAAAAGTTTCTTAAATGTTTGTAGAACACGATTTAAACCATCCGAAAGCTGTTTACTGTTTACCGTTAATAATCCTTTTTTAAATTCATTGAAATCACGTTCTTGGAATGCTTCTCTTAGTTGATGGACTGTTTCATATTCAGGTTTTAATGTAGGCACTTCTTGTAATAAATAATCTACAATTCCTTGAGAATGTGTTAACCAATCGAATA
>CAUSAK010000007.1:0-46100 GCA_963529535.1 uncultured Granulicatella sp.
GTTTCAGAATTTTATAGTGCTTTCTTCTATTTTTGAGACTTTTTGCCCAGCCTCATTTTTCTTGTAAATGTGGGTTTGGTAATAGTCGATTGACAATCATCGCAATGACAGCCCCAATTAATGTATCTAATACACGCTGAATTGCATAATCAACATTGACGGCTGCTTCAATATTGTAAAAAATCACTAGAAAAGTCGCTGATGAATTAATGACAGCAGTTTTATTGAATCGATTGCAAAATAAAATTAAAATGACAACCCCGATTGGAACGAGTAATAAGTCCGCGCCGTCAGGAAGAGAACACCGTTGATAGAGTTGAAGAAGTACAATGGCAAGTACTCCACCAGACATATTGCCAAAAAAACGAGCGAGTCCAAACTTCCAAGTTAGACGATGGTCTGTGCGTAAGCTAAATACGGTCGACAGAACAGCTAACATTGGAGAACCACGATGAAGAATTTTAAAAAGTAGAATACAAATAAACGCAGAAACTCCTGTTTTAAAAGTTCTCAGTCCAATATGAAAAGGATTGTGTGATTGATTCGGCATGATTTCACCTCATTTGTTCAAAATTCTTGAATATCATATCATAAATTGAAGAGAGGAACAATGAAGTCGAATGTTAAATAATAACATATATGTAATAATTATTTGAAGTGATTAAATTTTTTAAAAAACATGGAAATTTCAAGCGTAAAATTAAGGTTTATGATAAAATTAGAGGTATGTAAAGAAAGTGGTGTTGCTGTGGGAAGACGAAAATCAATCAAATGGAAATCGCATATGAAATTAGGCTTTAAGAGATTGACGTTAGGAATCGTTTTAGTATTCGTAGCGATTTGTAGTATCATTATTATGGGAACATTACAGTTTCAAGAAACAAGGCAAGATCCTACGGCAATTGCTCATCAACAATTTATTCAAAATCTTGTTCCTTCTTCTCAAAAAGCTTATCAACTATATCAAGTTTTGCCAAGCATTAGTTTAGCACAAGCGATATTGGAGTCTGATTGGGGAGAAAGTGGACTGTCGCAAAATTATTATAATTTATACGGAGTCAAAGCAGGAGCTGCTGAGCCGAGTGTTCAATTAGAAACGAGTGAATATGTAGATGGAAAATGGATTACGATTATGGCGCCTTTTCGAGTTTATAATAGTTGGGCGGAATCAGTAGAAGCCCATGCAAAGTTATTAACGTATGGAGTCGATTGGAATCCAAAATTATATGAACCAGTTTTAAAGGCTAAAAATTATAAAGAAGCAGCATACGCCCTTCAAAAAGCAGGGTATGCAACAGATCCAACTTATGCACAAAAAATTATTCATGTTATTGAAACGTATCATTTAACACAATATGATCAATTTCAAGAAAAATCTGTAAAGGAGTAGAGCACGTATGAGTCAATTATTACCAGGAAGTATTATTGGAATTATTGGTGGAGATTCTCAAATTTCATCGGTGGTTTTAATGGCGAAACGATTGGGATATCGTATTTATCATTTTCGTGAAAAAGATGAGCCAAGTGTTTTATTAGCAGATAAGGAAGAGATTGGTCGGTATTCTGACCGAAGAGCATTATTCAACTTTGCCATGCAATTAGATACGATTTATATATTAACTAATGAAATTGAAATTGATACTATTGTAGCGCTCAGCGGTAAAAGTCGTTATTATCAATCATTTGAATTAGCAGAAATTTCTCAAAATCGTATGGTGGAAAAGTTATTTTTAGAAGAACATGCGATTAATGTGGCGCCTTATGGCATGATTACGAGTATTGGAGAACTTCCAAGCTTATTATCGAGCATTGGCTTTCCAGCTATGTTGGAGACGAATCGTTTCCATAAAAATAATATGAGTATAATGTTGTATGACCATGATATGGATGATCAAGTATTTCAATTAGTAGAAGAACAATCTTGCATGGTGACAGCTTATGTTCCTGCACAACGTCAGTTTAGTTTAACGATTCTGCGTGACTATGAAGATCACATTACGATTTTACCGATTACAGAAGATGTGTATGTAGATGGGAAATTAAAATATTCGATTGCTTCAAAACGGATGAATCCTGAATGGGTTGGAGAGCTTCGTACGATTGCTTCTAAATTGATGCGTTCGATTTCAGGCTCTACCTTAGTATCCATTCAAGTTGTGATGGCAAAAAATGGCATTTTCTATGTCAAAAAAGTGGATCAGTTACCATTCCTGCAGCATCAATTTAGTGCTAAACAAATTCCTCAATCGTTTAGTGAAATCATTTTACGATTAGCGACAGGATTAGGCGTATTGGAAAGTGGTTTGATTGAAGAAGGGTTAATTGTTCCGATTTATCGAGAAATGCTAGAAAAGGCGCATGTTTTAACAATTTTAAAACCACACTGGGAATTTGAGTATTTTCAAGTAGAAGGCGGGAACCTCCAAGAAGCAGTTGGAGTGATTCGATTAACAGGAGCTTCTAGTGTGGATTTAGTCAATGAATTAGAATTAAGTGGATTACACGATTAGAATGTAACAAGAGAAAGGATGACTTTGTGAGTATTTCGGCGAAATTACTAGAAGGAATGAATGACCGTCAAAAAGAGGCAGTTCAATTTACTCAAGGTCCATTGCTGATTATGGCAGGGGCTGGAAGTGGAAAAACGAGAGTATTAACGCATCGTATGGCGTATATTTTAGCAGAAGAAGAGGTTCATCCTTGGAATATTTTAGCGATTACCTTTACGAATAAAGCAGCACGTGAAATGAAAGAGCGGGTGAGTCAATTAGTTGGCCCGCAAGCTGAAGATATGTGGGTATCTACTTTCCACTCCATGTGTGTACGTATTTTAAGAAGAGATATCGAATTATTAGGCTATCAACGTTCATTTACGATTTGTGATCCTAGTGAGCAACAAACGGCGATGAAGAGAATTTTGAAAAAATTAGATATTGATAGTGAAAAATATGATTATCGTATGATTTTAAATCGAATTAGCCAAGCTAAAAATGATTTAGAAGATGTGGAAGAATTTAATAAGAAATATACGGGATATGTGGAACAAATTATTGGGAAATGTTACCGTGAATATCAAAAAGAATTAGCAAAAAGTATGACATTGGACTTTGATGATTTAATGATGTTGACGGTACAACTATTCCAAAAACATCCTGAAACATTGCACTATTATCAACAAAAATTTCAATATATTCATGTGGATGAGTATCAAGATACGAACCATGCACAATATCGATTAGTAACGATGTTAGCGAAGAAATTCAAAAATATTTGTGTTGTTGGGGATGCAGACCAAAGTATTTATGGTTGGCGTGGTGCTGATATGAGTAATATTTTAGAATTTGAAAAAGATTATCAAAACGCAAAAGTCGTTTTATTAGAACAAAATTATCGTTCTACGAAAACAATTTTACAAGCAGCCAATCATGTCATTGAGAATAATGTTAATCGTAAAGTGAAGAAATTATGGACTGAAAATGATGAAGGACAACCCATTACGTATTACCGTGCTCAATCGGAGCAAGACGAAGGACGTTATGTATTGTCGCAAATTCAAAGTTTATTAAGAGACGGCTATCATTATGATGATTTTGCCATTTTATATCGTACAAATGCGCAATCTCGTGTCATGGAAGAAAATTTACTAAAATCAAATATTCCATTCCGTTTAGTAGGTGGGCAACGATTCTTCGAAAGACTGGAAATTAAAGATTTACTAGCGTATTTACGTTTAATTGTAAATCCTCAAGATGATTTAAGTTTTAGAAGAATTGTTAATAGTCCAAAACGAGGAATAGGGGCTACTTCTTTAGCGAAGTTGTCAGATTTTGTTACGGTATATCAATTCTCATTATTAGAAGCAAGTTTGCAAACAACATTATCGCCTCTATCTGGAAAAGCAGCAAAGGCTTTAGAAAAATTTGCAACAACGATTGAAGAATTAAGAAAAATGCAAGAATTTCTATCTATTAGTGAATTTGTAGAACAAGTGATTGAAAAAACAGGGTATCTTGCTGCTTTAGAACAACAACATACAATGGAAGCTGATGCGAGAATTGAAAATATTCAAGAGTTTATTTCAGTCGCAAAACAATTCGAGCAAGATCGTTTAGAAGAAGAGTCGGAAGATTCTCCATTATTACAATTTTTAACAGATTTGTCTTTAGTTTCTGATGTGGATAGCGATGAAGGAGATGGTCGTATGGTGACATTGATGACGCTTCATGCTGCTAAAGGATTAGAGTTTCCAGTTGTATTTATGATTGGATTAGAAGAAGGAATTTTCCCAAGTTTAAGAAGTATGATGGAGCATGACGATGATGTGGAAGAAGAACGTCGTCTAGCGTATGTAGGAATTACTCGTGCGGAACAGAAGTTGTATTTAACAAATGCATATTCAAGATTATTATATGGACGTACACAAACGAATCGCCCATCGAGATTTATATTGGAAATCGGAGAAGAACTATTTGATTCAAAACAACAGCAATCGTACAGTTATACAAGTAGAGAGTCTTCTTCATTTGCTTCGAAAACTTTGTCTTCGGGTTCATTATTTGACAAATATAGAGCGAAATCTCAGGCAACTGCGTATCAACCAAAAGCAGTGCAGCCTTCTAGCGTCCAACCAGTACGTAAACAAACAGTTGCTGTAAATGATGGTGCTGTATGGAAAGTTGGCGACAAAGTCATGCATAAGAAATGGAACGTCGGTACAGTTGTTAAAGTAACGGGTGAAGGTACGAATCAAGAAATTGATGTGGCTTTTGCTGGAATGGGTATTAAACGCTTATTGGCAAGCTTTGCCCCAATTGAAAGAATAGAGGAGTCGTAAATGGATACTTCAGTAGAACAAAAAATCCAACAATTAAGAGAACAATTGAATCGTTGGAGTCATGAATATTATGTTCAAGATCGTCCAACCGTTACGGATCATGAGTATGATGAAACGTATCATGAATTAGTACGATTAGAATCGGAGTATCCACAATTGATTACTCCAGATTCTCCAACTCAACGTGTTGGTGGTGTTGTGTTAGACAGTTTTGAAAAAGTTACCCATCAAAATCCGATGTTGAGTTTATCGAATGCTTTTTCAAAAGAAGATTTACAAGCATTTGATGATCGGATTAAAAAATTAACGAATCGTACGATTGACTATGTTTGCGAATTAAAAATTGACGGTTTATCTGTAGCGCTAACTTATCAAGAAGGACAATTAGTGCTAGGAGCTACAAGAGGAGATGGTGTAATAGGGGAAGATATTACGCATAATATTAGAACGGTAAAATCCGTTCCTCTTTCATTAAATCGACCATGGTCGATTGAAGTTCGTGGGGAATGTTATATGCCAAAAAAATCATTCCAACAATTAAATCAATCAAGGGAAGAAGAAGGCTTAGAAGTATTCGCCAATCCTAGAAATGCAGCTGCAGGCAGTTTAAGACAATTAGATTCTAAAGTGGCAGCTAGTCGAAATTTAGCAGTATTTCTATATCAAAGTCCTAGTGTTGAAACTTTAGAAGTGGCTTCTCAGATGGAATTGCTAGAAAAGATGCAAGCATTAGGATTTGTCACAAATCAAGAAAGCGTACTTTGTCATTCGATGGATGAAGTATGGGCATTTATTGAAAAAATGACAGCGGAAAGAAATAACTTGCCTTATGAAATTGATGGTATTGTGATTAAGGTCAATGACTTTAAAGCGCAAGAAGAAATTGGGTTCACTGTAAAAGCTCCAAAATGGGCAATCGCTTATAAATTCCCTGCCGAAGAAGCACAGACAATTGTGCGAGATATTGAATGGACTGTAGGGCGTACAGGAGTAGTGACACCAACAGCTGTGATGGATGCGGTATTTCTTGCGGGAACTACTGTGAAACGTGCCAGCTTACATAATGTGGATTTAATTCGAGAAAGAGATATTCGAATTGGAGATACGGTTGTCGTTCATAAAGCCGGAGATATTATTCCTGAAGTCACTCGAGTGATTTTAGAAAAACGTCCAGAAGGGTTAGAACCGTATGAATTTCCTAAAGAATGTCCGTCTTGCTCGAATTCACTCGTGCATCTAGAAGAAGAGGTTGCGTTAAGATGTATGAATCCAAAATGTCCTGCGCTTTTAAAAGAAGGATTAACTCATTTTGTATCTCGTGATGCGATGAATATGTCTGGAGTAGGGACAAGAATCATTCATCAATTATTTGAAAGTAGATTGGTTCACGATGTAGCAGATTTATATCACTTAACAATGGAGCAATTAGTAACACTGGATAAAATTCAAGAAAAATCTGCACAAAAAATCTTACAGGCCATTGAAACGAGTAAACAAAATTCATTAGAGCGTTTATTAACGGGTCTAGGTATTCGAAATGTCGGATCCAAAGCGGCAAAAGATTTAGCGATGCATTTTGAAACAATGGAAAACCTTCAAAAAACGACTGCGGAAGAATTGGTTGCCATTGAAGGATTAGGAGAAGTCATTGCGCATAGTGTTTTGGCATATTTCAACCAAGAAACCGTTCAAGAAATGTTAGAAGAACTAAAAATAGCGGGCGTTAATATGCGTTATTTAGGAAAAGCAAAAGCAATCGTTTCAGAAGATTCACTATTAGCTGGGAAAACAGTTGTATTAACTGGAACGCTTGAGCAGATGACACGACAAGAAGCCAAAGAAGCGATTGAATCTTTAGGTGGTAAAGTGACAGGATCTGTTTCTAAAAAAACAGACCTAGTCGTTGCTGGAGCCCAAGCAGGAAGTAAATTAACAAAAGCAGAATCTTTAGGAATAGAAGTATGGGACGAAGAACAATTTAGAACAATCATTGAAGGAAAGGAATTATTATGAAGAAAAAAATCATCACTCTTGCTAGTGTAACAGCGATGTTATTAGCAGGGTGTGCAAATATTAATCAAGCAACTCAAAAAAATATTGAAACAGAATCTTCACGTTCAAAAGTAGCACAACCAACAACGAATCAATTATCAAATCAATATTATCGTGCGTTGATTACAGATGGAAGATATCAAGTGAGCAAAAGTCGTGGGGCAACTTTAAGTTTAAATACTGGATTCAACTTAAGAAATTTTGAATCAGGATTAATTGAGTTATCTCGTGCAGTTTTCCCAACGAATCAATATTTCTTTAGAGAAGGACAAGTCATTGATTCTACAACAACAAATCAATGGGTTACACGTAAATCAGAAAAAAATCCAGATGGATTAAATCCAGAAGATAATGGCGAGACAGATGCAAGTAAGAGAAATCCTTATTATTTGGCACAGATTTTAGAACAAGACTTTATGATTCAAACGGAAAGTAATTATGAACTTGGAGGAATTAGTATTGGTCTTGCGATGAATTCAGTGGATTATTATACGGCTGGAGATAAAGATGTAGAACAAGAAATTTCTAATGATGCCATGTTGAAACAAGCAAAATCAATTGCAAATACCGTGTTGACTCGTTTACGTCAAAATGACGCTCTAAAGACAGTGCCGATTGTGTTTGGGATTTTTAAACAAACTCCAAAAGACGACATTGGTGGGGGAGTTTATATTTTAGAAGCGACTTCTGTTGAAGGAACTGAAATTACGAATTGGACCAATATGAATCAAAAAGTGGTGGTATTACCATTAGTGGATGGAAATCCAACAGAAGAATCATCCGCCTTTGAAAACTTTAGAACAGAAGTACAAAACTTCTTCCCAAATTTATCTGGAGTAACAGCTAAGGTATATTATCAAGAAGGCGCTGCTAAAAAAATGGTGGTGAATATTATGACTCAATTTTACGGAGAGTCAGAAATTATTGCATTATCTCAACATGTAACGGATGTTGCGAATAAATTTTTACCAAAAACAACACCGGTAGAAGTTCGAATTTCTTCTATTAATGGAATGGAAGCATTCTTACTGCAAGATACTACTCAAGGTGTATTTACGTATCATGTTTTTGATTAAAGATTGACATAAAAGGTACGTGCCTTTTACAATAGAAAAGAAAGAAAAGTAGAAAGTGAGGAACAGTCATGGCAATTGAAGAATCAGAAGTACGTCACGTTGCAAAATTGGCAAAATTATCATTTGCAGATCATGAGATTTTACATTTCACAGAGCAAATGAGTGATATCATCGATATGGTAGAACAGTTAAAAGAAGTGGATACAACAGGAGTGGAAGTTACGACTCATGGATATTCATTAGTGAATGTTTTACGTGAAGATGTGCCAGTAGAAGGAACAAATCGTGATTTATTAATGAGAAATGTAAAAACAAGTGAGGATGGATTTATCCAAGTCCCTGCAATTATGAGTGAAGGTGAGGAGGGTGACGCATGAGTTTATTAGAAAATCAAACATTAGTAAGCTTGCATGAAGGTTTAGTTCAAAAGAAATTTACTTCTCAAGAATTAACAAGTGCAACATTTGAAAAAATTCAAGCAGTAGATGATAAAGTTGGAGCTTTCTTAGCGTTAAATGAAGAAGAAGCAATGGCTCAAGCGAAAGCGGCAGATGAAAAAGGTTATGATGCAACTCTTTCTCTTCAAGGCTTACCAATTGGGATTAAAGATAATATTGTAACTCGTGATTTAATCACAACAGCTGCAAGTCGTATGTTGGAAGATTTCAATCCAATTTATGATGCGCATGTAATGGACTTATTGAAAAAAACAGGGGCCGTTAATGTCGGAAAATTAAATATGGATGAATTTGCCATGGGTGGTTCGACAGAAAATTCTTATTTCAAGAAAACTAGAAACCCATGGGATTTAACAAAAGTTCCTGGTGGATCTTCGGGGGGGTCTGCAGCGGCTGTAGCAGCTGGGGAAGTATTAGCCACTTTAGGTTCTGATACAGGTGGTTCGATTCGTCAACCAGCAAGTTTTACAGGAATTGTTGGAATGAAACCAACTTATGGTCGTGTATCTCGTTATGGATTAATTGCCTTTGCATCAAGCTTAGACCAAATTGGACCATTAACTCGTACGGTTAAAGATAATGCATTAGTATTAGAAGCAATTAGTGGATATGATCACCGTGATTCTACAAGTGTGAATGTACCTGTTCCAAATTATTACCAACAAATTAATGGTAATATTAAAGGGTTAAAAATTGCTTTACCAGTAGAATATTTAGGAGATGGAATTGATCCTGAAATTCGTAAAGCAGTTTTAAAAGCTGCTGAACAATATCGTGCGTTAGGAGCAACTGTAGAAGAAGTGAGCTTACCTCATTCTAAATACGGTATTCCTGCATATTATATTATTGCTTCTTCAGAAGCATCTTCTAACTTACAACGTTTTGACGGTATTCGTTATGGACATCGTTCGACTGAAGCAAAAACTTTAGAAGATTTATATGTTATGAGCCGTACAGAAGGATTCGGCATGGAAGTAAAACGTCGTATTATGTTAGGAACATTCTCATTAAGTTCTGGGTACTATGATGCATACTTCAAGAAAGCAGGACAAGTTCGTACATTAATTAAACAAGATTTTGCCAATGTATTTGCTAACTATGATTTAATTTTAGGACCTGTAACGACTTCAACTGCTTATGGAATTGGAGAAAGAAATGATGATCCAATTGAAATGTATATGGCAGACTTATTAACAGTTCCTGTAAACTTAGCAGGACTTCCAGCGATTTCCGTACCTGCTGGATTCTCTAGCGAAGGATTACCAATTGGTATTCAATTAATCGGAAATTACTTCCAAGAACAAACTATTTATCAAGCGGCATTTGCATTTGAACAAGCAAATGACTATTACTTAAAACAAGCAAACGTATAAGGAGGAATATAAGATGAATTTTGAAACAATTATTGGGCTAGAAGTTCACGTAGAGTTAAAAACAGATTCAAAAATCTTCTCTCCTTCACCAGCTCATTTTGGAGCAGAGCCAAATACAAATACAACAGTGATTGACTGGGGTTATCCAGGGGTGCTTCCAGTCATCAATAAACGTGCGATTGAATTTGGAATGCGTGCTGCATTAGCCTTAAACTGTGAAATTTCACAACATACAAAATTTGACCGTAAAAATTATTTCTACCCTGATAATCCAAAAGCGTATCAAATTTCTCAATTTGATTACCCAATCGGGCATGATGGATGGATTGATATTGAAGTAGAAGGAAAAACAAAACGTATCCGTATCGAGCGTGTTCACTTAGAAGAAGATGCTGGTAAAAATACTCACGGAACGGATGGATTCTCCTATGTAGACTTAAACCGTCAAGGAACTCCATTAATTGAGATTGTATCTGAAGCGGATATGCGTTCTCCTGAAGAAGCATATGCTTACTTAGAAGCATTACGTCAAATTATTATGTTTACAGGCGTATCTGATGTGAAAATGGAAGAAGGATCAATGCGTTGTGATGCGAACATTTCTTTACGTCCTTATGGCCAAGAAAAATTCGGTACAAAAACAGAGTTGAAAAACTTAAACTCATTCAATAATGTACGTAAAGGTTTAGCATATGAAGAAGTACGTCAAGCTCAAGTATTACGTAGTGGTGGCGTTATCGGTCAAGAAACAAGACGTTTTGATGAATCAAATGGACAAACAATTTTAATGCGTGTGAAAGAAGGGTCAAGTGACTACCGTTACTTCCCAGAACCAGATTTACCAAACTTAGAAATTTCAGATGAATGGGTAGAAGAAGTACGTCAATCTATTCCTGAAATGCCAACCGTTCGCCGTGAACGTTATATTCGTGAATTTGGATTACCAGAATATGATGCAATGGTCTTAACATTATCAAAAGAAATGTCTGATTTCTTTGATGAAACAGTTGCAGCAGGTAGCGATCCAAAATTAGCTTCTAACTGGTTAATGGGAGATATTTCTGCTCACTTAAATAGTAAAAAATTAGAATTACAAGATCTATTATTAACACCGCAAAGTTTAGCAGAAATGATTCAATTAATTGGAGACGGAACAATCAGCTCTAAATTAGCGAAGAAAGTATTCTTATTATTAGCTGAAGAAGGCGGAACTGCTCGTCAAGTGGTTGAAAAACATGGTATGATTCAATTAAGTGATCCATCACAATTATTACCAATTATTCAAGATGTGTTAGTGAATAACGTACAGTCTATTGAAGACTTCAAAAATGGTAAAGATCGTGCAGTTGGCTTCTTAGTAGGTCAAATTATGAAACAAACAAAAGGAAAAGCAAATCCTGGCGTTGTAAACCAATTATTACAAGAAGAATTAGCAAAATATTAATAACTGAGAGAACTGAACTGCAGTAGAAGAGGAGTTCCTATGATGCGTTCAGTTAAATAACCGCTGGGGGTGGATAGAAAACGGAATTTCCGACTTCTTATTCACTCCTTCTCTCTTTTTCATAAAGCATGAATGGAGGTGTCAAAATGATTCGAGTTCATACAAAAATTATTCAAGCCGGAGAAAGGTTACAAACGAAATTAGAAGCACCAATTGAATCCATTGAATGGAAAGTTGAAAACGAACAATTAGCATTGTCGTATCAAGAGAAAGAAACACAGACAAAAGTGAATTTACTTGTATCTGATGGAGAAGTTCAATTATTCCGAAAAGGCGAAGTAGCTAGTCAATTATTATTCCAACATCAAAAGAAAACAAAGGGTCGTTATCAATTAGCTCAAGGACGAGAAATTTTATTTGAGATTAAAACGAAGAATGTAGAAGTTTCTTCTGATTGGAAATACATTGCTTGGGAGTACCAATTATCTCAGCAAGGAGAAAATTTAGGAGAATTTACAGTAAATCTAGAAATTCTTAAAGAAAACATTGTGCAATAGTAGCGTATTATAGCTTTTGTGTGCTATACTGTTAAGGAATATGTGGAAAGGAAGTGTATCCTTTGGAATTAAAAGCATTGGATGGAATCAACAAAAATGAATTATCAATGGTTGAAGTAGCGCATGCTATTTTGGAAGTAAAACAAGAAGTGATGGACTTTAATCAATTATTAGTAGAAGTGCAAGAATATATGGAGTTAGATGATGCGCAATTAGAAGCGCGCATGGCTCGTTTTTATACAGATTTAAATATTGATGGAAGCTTCATTTCACTTGGAGAAAATCGTTGGGGCTTACGTTCATGGTATCCAATTGATTCAATCGATGAAGAAATTGTTTCATCAATGGATGATGAAGACTTGAAAAAACGTCGTAAAAAACGTAAAAAAGTTAATGCCTTCGGAACAGAAGATGATCTTATCGACTACAATGATGATGATCCAGAAGATGAAGATGGCTTGTTAGAAGATGAAGAAGATGATGATGTAATCGACTTAGATGATGATGTAGATGATGAAGATGAAACAGAATTAGATGCGTATCGTTCAGATTTAAGTGAATTAGGTGCTGACGAAGATTTAGAAGATGAAGTTAGTGCAGAAGAAGATTTATCTATTATGGATGAAGAAGAATTAGAAAGTGATTATGATGAAGAAGAGGAAGAATTATAATCCTTTGTAATCCGTAAAAAGTTAGAAAGTGGGAGTGCGTAGCGCTCCTCTTTTTTATAGGAGGAAAAATTTTGAGAAGAATTTTATCATCATTTTTTGATGCGACTTTTCTAAAATTTATGTTAGTAGGAGTTATTAATACGCTTGTCGGAACAGCGGTGATGTTTTTTTGCTTTAATGTATTAACGTGGAGTTATTGGATTTCTAGTGCAATGAATTATATTGTGGGAAGTATCGTAAGTTATGTTTTGAATAAGCGATATACTTTTGAGCATAAAGGTCATGATTGGAGTACCGTTTGGAAATTTATTGTGAACATTACGATTTGTTATGGACTCGCCTATGGATTGGCTAAGCCATTTGTTACATGGATGTTTTCAGGAGTCTCTACGAATATGCAAGGAAATGCTGCATTAATGGTTGGTATGGTTTTATTTGTCGGATTGAATTATATCGGGCAAAGATTTTGGGCTTTTTCATTTAAAAAAGACGAGCAATAATGCTTTAATCAGAGAAGGGTTAGTGGTTTAATTCTAGGAATTGTTATGGTAAAATAACACTATCTATAAATTTAAGGGGGATACTGCCAAATGGCGGAAGATAAGAAAACTTTTTATTTAACAACACCAATTTATTACCCAAGTGGACAATTACATATCGGTCATGCGTATACAACGGTAGCGAGTGATGCAATGATTCGTTATAAAAAATTACAAGGCTATGATACTTATTTCTTAACAGGAACAGATGAACATGGACAAAAAATTCAACAAAAAGCTCAAGAAGCAGGTGTGAGCGAAATTGAATTTGTTGATAACATTATTTTTGGAATTCAAGATTTATGGAAGAAATTAGATGTTTCTTACAATGATTTTATTCGTACGACTCAACCGCGTCATAAAAAATCTGTACAGAA
This sequence comes from uncultured Granulicatella sp., assembly GCA_963529535.1. GTDB lineage: Bacteria > Bacillota > Bacilli > Lactobacillales > Aerococcaceae > Granulicatella. The sequence continues at coordinate 13,382 of CAUSAK010000007.1, forward strand.
AATTTTCCAAAAATTAATGGATAATGGTGATATTTATTTAGGTGAATACGAAGGTTGGTATTCTGTTAGTGATGAAGAATACTTTACAGAATCTCAATTAGTCGAAGTTTATCGTGATGCAGATGGTAAAATGATTGGAGGAGTGGCTCCAAGTGGTCATGAAGTTCAATTAGTGAAAGAAGAATCCTATTTCTTCAGAATGAGTAAATATGCAGATCGCCTATTACAATACTATGAAGAACATCCAGAATTTATTCAACCAGAATCTCGTAAAAATGAAATGATTAATAACTTCATTAAACCTGGTTTGGAAGATTTAGCCGTTTCTCGTACATCATTTGACTGGGGAATTCCAGTACCAAATGATCCAAAACATGTCATTTATGTATGGATTGATGCTTTATCAAACTATATTACAGCTTTAGGCTATGGAAGTGATGATGAGACATTATTCAATCGTTATTGGCCAGCAGATGTGCACTTTATTGGAAAGGAAATCGTTCGTTTCCATACGATTTATTGGCCAATTATGTTAATGGCATTAGACTTACCATTACCGAAGAAAATTTTTGCACATGGTTGGTTATTAATGAAAGACGGTAAAATGTCTAAATCTAAAGGAAATGTCGTTGATCCTAACACATTAATTGAACGTTATGGTTTAGATGCTTTACGTTACTATTTATTACGTGAAGTACCATTTGGTTCAGACGGTATTTTCACACCAGAATCATTTGTAGAACGCATTAACTATGACTTAGCAAATGACTTAGGAAACTTATTAAATCGTACAGTAGCGATGATTAATAAATATTTTGACGGAACAATTCCAACTTATTCTGCTCCAGTTTCAAGCTTCGATCATGAATTAGTAGAAGCTTCAAAAGTGATGATTGAAGAAGTAGAAGCAGCGATGGAAGAAATGCAATTCTCAGTTGCATTATCAGCGATTTGGAAATTTGTTTCTCGTACAAATAAATATATTGATGAAACAACTCCATGGGCAGCTGTAAAGGATGAAGCTCGTCAAGAAGAATTAGCTCGTACAATGAGTTATTTAGCAGAAAGCTTACGTATTATTGCGGTGGCTTTACAACCATTCTTAACACAAACGCCAGGAGAAATTTTAGCACAATTAGGAATTCAAGACGAAGCTTTACGTGACTATCCTTCGCTTCATACATTTGGAGTGATTCCAGCTGGTACAACAGTTGTTGAAAAAGGACAACCAATTTTCCCACGTTTAGATATGGAAGAAGAAGTTGCTTATATTCAAGGAAAAATGGGTGGAACTATTAAAGAAGAAGTAGCAACAGAATGGAATCCAGAAGAAGTGGAATTGACAACTGAGAAAGAAGCCATCAAATATGATGACTTTGATAAATTAGAATTAAAAGTTGCAGAAGTCATTGATTGTAAACCAGTGGAAGGTGCAGATAAATTATTACAATTCCGATTAGATGCAGGAGATGCTGGCGGACACCGTCAAATTCTATCAGGGATTGCACAATGGTATCCAAATCCAGAAGAGTTTATTGGTAAAAAAGTAGTGATTGTCGCAAACTTAAAACCACGTAAGATGAGAGGACAAATTAGTCAAGGGATGATTTTATCGGCAGAAAAAGATGGAGTATTACAAGTAGTTTTAGCTCCTCAAGAAATGCCAAATGGTTCATTTGTTTCATAATCAATAAAGAACACAGTTATTGTAGGGAGAGTACGTTGCTTTACAACGTGCTCTTTCGTATATATGAGAAAGAAAAGGAGAATGTAAGATGAAAAAAGGCTTTTTAACAGGTTTACTATTGTTTGGTTTCTTTTTTGGAGCAGGGAATTTAATCTTTCCGCCTTCATTAGGATTATTTTCTGGTGAGTATTTCTGGCCAGCGATTGCGGGATTTATTTTATCCGGTGTCGGTATTCCAATTATTACATTAATTGTAGGCGCAACGAGTAACGGAAGTTTTAAACATGAATTAGAAGGTAAAGTTCACGCGGTATTTGCGGTAGCATTTTTAGCAATCTTATATTTATCGATTGGACCATTTTTTGCGATTCCAAGAACAGCAACTGTTTCGTATTCGATTAGTATTCAGCCATTTGAGTCAGCTTTAGCCTCAATGGGAATTTCAGGCACTGTTTCATTATTTATTTATACAGTGTTATATTTTGCTGCAGCGTATTGGATTGCGATTCATCGTTCAACGATTTTAAATAGTATCGGGAAAATTTTAACACCATTATTTGCAGGATTAATTTTAGTTTTAGTATTATTAGGAGCAATTAAATATGCAGGAGTAGCACCAATGCAAGCAGCAACTGCTTATCAAAATGGTGGTTCATTTGGAAATGGATTTATTGAAGGATACAATACACTAGATGCCCTAGCATCTGTTGCCTTTTGTGTGGTAGCGGTAAATACATTGAAAAAATTCCATTTTTCTTCAAAAGAAGAATTTACAAAAACGATTATTGGGGTAGGTTTAGTAACGGCTGTAGGATTTAGTGTGTTATATTTAGGATTAGCAAATCTTGGAAATCATTTTACAGTGCCAGCAGATGTATTAGCAGATAAAGTAGTGAATAAAGGATCTTATATTTTGGCAGCCGCTTCAAAAGATATTTTCGGAGTATTTGGACAAGTATTTTTAGGAGCAATGGTTATTTTAACGTGCTTTACAACAACGGTTGGATTAATTGTTTCAACTGGAGAGTTTTTTGAAGAGTTATTCCCTAAATATTCTTATAAAGTATATGCAACAGTTTTCTCATTAATTGGGTTTGGAATTTCTAATTTAGGATTAAATACCGTAATTAAGTTTTCAATTCCTGTATTATTAATTTTATATCCAATTACGATTATTATGGTTATTTTAATTATTTTAAATAGATTCATTTCACTTTCTAAAGTTGGAATGCAATTAACAGTAGGATTAACAGTTCTTGTTTCAGCGTTGAAAGTTTTTGGAGATACTTTAAAACTTTCAGTATTATCAGATGTGGTGAATCAATTGCCGTTTTCAACATTATCATTGGAATGGGTAGTTCCAGCATTTGTTGGAATAGTGATTGCGTTCATTTTGAGGGATAAACAAAAAGGTGAAGCATTTGATTTTGAAAAAATTTTAGCAGAGTAAGAAAGTAGGTTAGTATGTTTTTATATGGAGTTACAATTTTCATATTAGTTGCCTTACTTTTTTCTATGTGGAAGGATAATCGCAGTTTATGGAATCCGGCTTTGTTAGTCATTGAAGTATTGTTTTTATATCTATCCATTGTGAATCTCTTTTTCAGTTTTGGGTATGAAAATGCTCATTTGGTGATGATAGTAGGAATTTTACTCATTCCCGTTCTGATTCTTTTGAGTGGTTTATTTTTAATCGTTAATGGCTTTATTTTGTTAAAAAAAGAAGGTTTTTCTAAAGCGAATGTTCTTTCTCCTATTATGGGGATTGTGATTTTATTATTCTTTGTTTTTATGTGGATTCGAGTTGGGCTAGTTACAAATAATTTTTTCATTTATAATCCGTGGATTAATATACTATTTATGTTTATCATTTATTCTTATATTATTTTTGGATTTGCATTTGTAGGATTTATGATGTACTCCTGTGTCTATTTATGGGTGCCGAAGAAACAGCATTATGATTTTATTATTATTCATGGTGCCGGATTGTTAGATGGGGAAAGAGTTACGCCTCTTCTAAAAAAGAGAATTGATAAGGCTGTACAAGCATTTCATCAATCAAAAAATCCTCATATTCGACTTATTGCCAGTGGTGGACAAGGTAGTGATGAAAAAATATCTGAAGCACAAGCTATCTATAACTATTTAGTGGAACATACAGATGTGCCAAAAGAAGCTATTATATTAGAAGAAAAATCTACGACTACTTATGAAAATTTACTGTTCTCTAAAGAACTAGGAGAGCAATTGATTGAAAATCCTCGATTTTTATTTGTAACAAATGACTATCATGTATTTCGTACAAGCACTTATGCTCGTCAAATTGGAATGCAAGGTGATGGTTTAGGTTGCTCCACTGCAAGTTATTATATTCCATCCGCTTTTATTCGTGAATATGTAGCAATGTGTGTGAAAATGAAAAAACTCTTTATAGGGTTTGAATTGCTGTATGTTCTATTGGTTATATTATCCTATAGAGGCATATTGTGGTAAAAAATTTAATGAATAATAACGAAGCATACCAATTTCGGTATGCTTTTTTGTCGTGACGATTTGCATGAGAAGTCGTGACGAAAGTCATGGTACATAGTGACTTTAGGCACTACTGGAATAAAGAAAAATTTTCTATAATGAATTCATCAGTTAGGAAATGAGTAAAGAGGGGATAAAAATGATTATCGTAAAAAATGTAACAAAAAAATTTGGACAAAAAGTTGCTTTGGAAGAAATTTCTTTTGAAGTGAAGAAAGGAGAAATTTTCGGTTTCTTAGGACCATCTGGTTCAGGGAAAACAACAATGATTAAAATTTTAACGGGGCAATTAAATGCCGATAGCGGACAAACAGAATTGTTAGGAAAAATATCTGAAAAGCTAACTCCAGCAGATTTAGAACAAATCGGATTAGTAAGTGATACGAGTGGATTTTATGAAAAACTAAGCCTGTATAAAAATTTACAAGCTTATGCAAAAATATATGGAAAACCAAATTCACGTGTAGACGAAGTGTTAAAACAAGTCGATTTATACGATAGTAAAAATTTAGCAGCAGAGAAATTATCGACAGGAATGAAACAAAGAATGTTTCTAGCAAGAGCTTTAATCAATAAACCACAAGTATTATTTTTAGATGAGCCAACAAGCGGATTAGATCCAACTACTTCTAAGAAAATCCATGAATTATTATTAGACCTGAAAAAAGCAGGAACAACGATTTTCTTAACAACACACGATATGAACGAAGCAACATTATTATGTGACCGTTTGAGTTTGTTGAATCGAGGACATTTAATTGAATACGGCACACCTTCTTCGATTATTCAAAAATATAATCACGAGAAAAAAGTTCAATTAACATTCGTAGATGAAACACAAACAGAAATTATATTTGAAGAATTAGGACAAACAGATTTAGCACAAGTTGTTGCGATTCACTCATGTGAACCAACTTTAGAAGAAATATTTATTCAATTGACAGGAGAGAAATTAAATGATTAAACGATTAACTGCCTTAATTTGGCTACGCACACAAGTATTATTAAGTAACAGCATTTTATTAGCAACGATTTTATTACCGTATGGATTGTTAGTCTTATATAACCAATTTATGAATGAGGATGGACTACATTCTTCGTACATGGTATTCATGTGTTTATCATTAGCATTTTCAGTTTCACTAGGAAGTTTAACTTCTTTAACAATTGCAGAAGATAAGGAAAAGAAAAACTTGAAATCTTTATTACTCAGTGGTGTTAGAAATGGAGAATATTTATTATCTGCACTATTTTATCCAGTCGTTGTTGGACTTGTAACAATTGTAAGTTTTCCAATGATTGTAAATGCAGACTTTGGAAAACATTCAGGAGAATATTTTGTAGTAGCGATTGTTGTGGGACTATGTATTGTTTTATTAAACTTATTAATTGCTTCACTTTCTAATACTCAATCTCAAGCGCAAGTGAATGGTTTAGTTCCTATGATGGCTATTTCATTCTTACCATTGTTCTCTGGATTAAGTGAGACTGCTTCTAAAATTGCTCATTATACATTTATGGGCGTTTATGTAGACTTCTTTACAAAAGAAAGTTTTGAGTTAAGTTTTGAAACGATTGGTGTACCGTTAGCTTGGTTAGTAGGGTTGTTCTTAGTAAACTTAATTGTATTAAATCCTACACGAAAAGAAATCTTTTTAGCAAAACTGACAAGAAAAGTTGTATAGTATACGGAATAGACTTTTGCACTGTAGTATAAAGGACGGCAGCAGCCCTGACGGTCTCATGCCTAAATTTTGAGCCTAGGTCTCAAAATTTCCTGTAATAAAAACCACATTCCGTGGTTTTTATTACTAATACTACTGTGAAAAGTCTATTCTTGTGTAAGGATTATAATAGGAGAACGTTACGAATTAGGTATTTTGACTGTATAGTTAAAATACCTTTTTGGTAAATTCTCAATTTAGCTTCTAGTTTTGATACTTAACTAGAAATTACTTTGAAACTTTACACAAGAAAACAGAAGACTAACACAGGTAAAGAGGAACGAGTTAGATTTATAAAACTGGGCTGAAATATGGTATAATATTATAAATGTCGAGTGAAACAAACTTGAATTTGTTGAGGATAAAGTACTTTTTGTAGAATTACTAAAAAAGCTAAAGTAGATAAATAAAAATTAGAAGTTGTATGGGACTAATGATAATTTTCACACCACATTAAGGAGGTTGAGATGAAAAATATAACAAAGCTGATTATGAAAAGGTAGCAGAACATATCTATAAAACGTATGACGATTTTATGAAAAGTGATTGCTTTGTTACTTCATTAAAATTTGTTCAAGAACCAGGATTAGGAGAAGGAGTTAGTCCGAGGAATATTTCCCAATATCCATTGGAAGATGTTTTAGAAAAATTTTATGTGGCGATTCAGGATTTTTATGAAGATTTGAATTATACAAGTGATGAGATTTGTTATTTGGAATTTTCGGCTTCAGATATGGAAGATATATAGAAACTACTTGGAATCGTAAATAAGCATGTATACAATAAGGAAGATGGGGATTATGTAGAGCTGGTAGTTGAATAGTGTATTAAAATAATTACGATATAATTTCACGGGTTCTGATAGTAAATGTACAGATATTTGTTCAAAAATAGATAGTTATAAATCGAAATTTTAGGAGGTACAGTATGTTAACGATAAGTGATATTCTCAATGACGATTTTGAATGGGACGAAGTCAAAATTGATGATGATGAATTTGAGAAATTAAGCACAGAGCTTATTATTGATTTTCTTAAGAAAAATACTCCGAAAGAAAGACAGCTATTAGCAATAAGTTGGAACTTTGATAATTCTAAAAAAGTAATTCAGTGGATAGTTGATCAGCCAGATACTGACAGAGGTACAATCCTTTATTTGTACTGGTACATGGCACCTGATTTTTATAAAGAGAACTGTGTGGACAGAAAAGAATGCGAAGAAAAATATTCATGGGGCTTAGAAGATTATGATATTTTAGATACCATTGAAACAAACTATCTTTCTGATTTTTATAATGATCAAATTTATGCATTTAATCCGACTAACGATTTATATTCTGGAGGACATGATTGGACAAAAGGATATGACGATAGTAAAGTAAAATCAAAAATACCAGAAGTAATGTTTAAGGCGTTAGATGGTGAAATTCTTGAAAGTCCAGACTGGGATGAAGGAATTCCAGAAGCTCTTTCTGTAATTATGGACAAGCTTTATAACGCTTTGGATGAATAAAAAAGATAATTCCCAGTTTGTCAAAGTAAAACAATTAAATAAAAACAATAATATAGCAACTTATGAAACAGTAAATCAAAAAGGTTTATTGTTTTTTCTTTGTCTAAAAATGGAAAGGAGGACACATGGAAGGAGAAAAAAGAGATATTAAAAAACTACAACATAAACAGCTAATAATGGATATTGGAAAAACAAAATATACTGTAAATCTACATTTTAAGAAAGCATAGGCGAAACATACAAAGATAAAACACGGAAGTTAATCAAGAGAGAAACAGAGAAGATATAAATTTATCAAAGAAATTTTGTTTATGTCCTTGACAAATCTTTTCCAATTAGACTTTCGTACTGTAGTAAAGGATGGCAGCAGCTTCGCAAGTGAATCTCATGTTTATTAATACTACAGTGGAAAGTCTATCCTTTTTTAGTTTGAATTTCTCACTTCACTATAAAATTATACAAAAATAAGCTATAATAAGTCAGACAAATAGTAGTGAGTGAGGATAGAGATGAAAAAAAATGACCGTATAGAAGTACAAATTGATGATTTAACGTACGAAGGAATGGGTGTTGCAAAAGTCGATGGATTTCCTCTTTTTATTGAAAATGCGCTGCCTGGAGAAAAAGTAGTGGCTCATGTTTTAAAAGTGGGGAAAAAATTTGGCTATGCCAAAGTGGTTGAATGGCTATCAACGAGTCCTGACCGTATTCCGTTAGTTGATCCAAATGGAACTCGAGTAGGGACAATGCCTTTACAACATATGAAGTATGAAGCTCAATTAGCCTTTAAACAAAAACAAGTCAAACATGTCATGAATACAATTGCGAAAATTCCGGAGTTAGAAGTACGCCCAACTATTGGGATGGAACATCCATTTGGATACCGTAATAAAGCCCAAATTCCTGTTAGAATGGTGAATGGCTTATTAACAACTGGATTTTTTAAGAAAAACTCACACGACTTAGTTCCAATCGAAGATTTTCATATTCAAGATCCTGAAATTGATCGTATCATTTTAGTAGTCAGAGATATTTTAAGAAAATTTGCGATTGAAGCTTACGATGAAGAGAAACATACGGGTGATTTACGTCATATTATTGTACGTAGAGGATTGCGTACGTCTCAAGTGATGATTATTTTAGTAACTCGTACAGAGAAATTCATTCAAAAAGAGGTAGTCGTAGAACAAATCACTCAGCAATTACCAGAAGTGGTGTCGATTGTCCAAAATATTCAACCGTATCAATCGAATGTTATTATGGGTGATCAAAAGAAAGTGTTATTTGGAGAAGATGCTTTTCAAGAAGCATTAATGGAATTTGCCTTTACGATTAGTTCCCGTTCATTTTTCCAAGTTAATACGATTCAAACGGAAGTGTTGTACAATGAAGCTATTCAAGCAGCGGGATTAACTGGGGATGAAACAGTAGTGGATGCTTATTGCGGAATTGGAACAATGAGTTTAGCTTTTGCTAAACGTGCTAAAAAAGTTTATGCCATGGAAATTGTACCGGATGCCATTCAAATGGCGAAAGAAAATGCACGAATCAATCAGATTGACAATGTAACATTCGAAGTGGGAGCAGCTGAAAAAGTCATGCCAACTTGGGTAGACTCAGGATTACAACCAGATGTGATTGTAGTCGACCCACCGAGAAAAGGATTAGATACTGCCTTTATCGATGCGGCAGTTAAAACGAAAGCTAGTAAAATTGTGTACGTTAGCTGTAATCCTGCAACATTAGCACGTGATTTAGCTTTATTCCAAGAAAAAGGGTATCAGGCACTGTATGCTCAACCAGTGGATATGTTCCCAATGACGACAGCAATTGAAACAGTAGCTGTATTAGAACGAATGAATTAAGGAGGAAAAAATGAGAGGATTTTATTTTGTTGTAGCATGGATTTCATTAGTATTAGGAATTATAGGAATTGTACTTCCTGTGTTACCAACGACACCATTTTTATTATTAACAGTGTTTTGTTTCTCAAAAAGCTCCAAAAGATTTGAAAAATGGTTTGCGAATACAAAATTATACCAAATTTATGTATCGGATTATTTAGAAACAAAATCCATTGCACGATCTCGTAAAAAGAAAATTATTATTTATATTTACATTTTAATGGGAATTTCTATTTATTTTGCCCCAATTATTTATGTAAAGATCGGTCTAGCTTTACTAACGGTATTTATTACGTATTATCTATTTAAAGTTATTTCGGATAAATAAGCACATAAAAACGCATCTCGTCTTATGAATGAGATGCGTTTTTTAATGATTGAATAATCGGTTGATGTTTATAAGAATAATACAATTGAATGGTCATTGGAACCCAAATAAGTGGTTCACAGAAAATAACTCCAATATATCCAGTTGATGGAATAATAAAGATAACGAATAAAATTTTTCCAAATAATTCAATAAAGCTAGAAATTAACGGCGTAATTTTTTGACCTAATCCTTGTAAACTATTTCGAAGCACTAGTAAAACGGCTAATACTGGATAAAATGATGAACTAATACGATTATAAAGAGATGCATTCGCGATTAGTTCAGGATCAGTCGAGCCAGAAATTAATTCGTTTAAGGTTGGACTGGCAAAAAATAATGTAAGGGCAATAAAAATCGTCCAAGCAATAGCGACGATACTTCCTAAATAAATGCCACGTTGAATTCTTTTTGGACGATTGGCTCCTAAATTTTGAGAAGTAAAGGTCGTTAAGGAGGATGCAATGGCTGATACAGGTAGCATCGAAAATGACATAATTCTTCGAGCAGAAGTTTGCGCGCTAATGATAGTCGCTCCTAGGGCATTAATCGAAGTTTGTAATGTTACTGTTCCGATAGAAACAATCGAAGTCATTAGGCCCATTGCAAGACCTTGTCCTAATAAATCAAGATACAATTCTTTATCCCATGTAAAATGTTTTCGCTGAGGCAATAAGAAATTGGCTCTTTTTCGAATATAAAAATAACATAGAATAGCAGATAGTCCCTGAGAAATAATGGTAGCTAAACCTGCTGATTGCACACCTAAATGTAATTGAGTAATAAAGAATAAATCTAAAATAATATTTACAATAGCAGAAAATATTAAAAAATATAATGCAGCTTGACTATCCCCAACTGCACGAAGTAATCCAGCGCAGAGATTATAAGCAAATGTCACTCCTACACATAGGACAATCATATGAATATATTGATAAGATAAATCAATAATTTCAGCGGGAGTTCCTAAAAATTCTAATAAAGGATACATTCCAAAATGTCCGACTGTTGAGACAATCAAACTTAAGCCAAGACCAATCATAATCGTTGACGCTACAGCATGCTTTAATTGATCCATATCCTTAGCGCCGAAACATCGAGCGATAATGACGCCCATTCCATTTCCTACTCCAAGAGCAAATCCAATAACTAACTCGAATATTGCTGCAGTGGCTCCAACCCCAGCAAGAGCGTTAGGACCAAGATAACGACCCACAATCATAATATCTGCTGTATTATATAATTGCTGAAAAATATTTGAAATTAAGATGGGAATGGCAAAAGCAATAATAGAACGTAAAATTGGTCCATCAATTAAATTTACAGATGTTTTCTTAAACATAACCAGATAATGCAACTAGGAAATTATTTTTCCAGTTGTTGAACATTTTCCTCCTTATCTGTAACGAAATTTTTGATAGCTAGTTTTAACTCATTATTTAGAGCGATAAGTTCTCTAGTTTTTTCAGTGTCAAATCCTTCAACAGAAGAAAAACAAGTTCGTAAATATTCTTCTAATTCAGCGTGAACTCTTTTCCCATTAGCGCTAAGACGGATGGTGAGTTGACGTTTATTAGCTGCAGGACGTCTACGGATAATTAGTTTCTTATCTTCTAATCGTTTTAAGAGAGGAGTTAGCGTATTGCTTTCAAGTCCAACTCTTTCTCCAATTTCATGCAGGGAAAGTTTTTCATCTTCCCATAGAGTTTGCATAACGATAAATTGAGTATAGGTTAATTGATAAGGTGCTAAAACTTGTTGATATAATCTATGTACTAGTTTTTGTGTAGAGTAAATCGAATAACAGAGCCTATCAGATAATGGATAAGTAGTTTTCATAGTTAATCTCCAATCATAGTTGAATTTTCCCCATTTTATCAAAAAAACATTATGTTTGACAATGGTTATAGTAATATTTATTATAGTTAAAATAATAAAATTACATACATTAGAAAATTTATAATGTCAATTACAACAATTATTTTAGGAACTTTAGTAGCTATAGAGTTCTTTTATATTTTTAACTTAGAAACAATTGCTAGGGTATCTTCTAATACAGCACGAGTTTTTAAAATGGAGGAAGAAGAATTAAGACGTCCGTCAGTAACTACATTATTTAAAAATCAAGGAGTGTATAATGGACTGATTGGGGTATTAGTGCTAATATCATTATTTTTCGCACCAAGCGTAACTTGGTTGGCTTTATTATTATCCTATATCGTTTTAGTAGCATTATATGCTAGTTTAACTAGTGATAAAATGATTCTTTTGAAACAAGGCGGATTAGCAATCTTAACATTGTTAACTTTATTATAAAAAGAAAAAGCATGAAAGCTATAATTAGTTTTCATGCTTTTTATAGTTTAACAATAGAATGATCTACGAATGTACGGAAACACATCATCTGTTTGTTGTTATAAGAATCAACAACTTTTAATAACATTTGGAATGCACTTCTCCCTAATTCTAATGTGTGAATATTGACGTAAGCAGTCATTGGAAGTAATGGGGGGGTAGAGTCAAAAGTAAGAACCGGTAGAGAAAGTTGATGGTCATTTAGGTAGCGTAGTGCACCTTCAGTAATTAAAGCATCGGTTGTTACAACTCCATCAATAGATTCTCGTTCAATAATAGTCTTCATCGTTTGATATCCACGTTCTCTAGTAAATTCACCAACATGTGAGATTAAACCTTCTCGAATGGGAATTTGATAATGATCTAACGCTTTCTTATACCCAATTAAACGATCTTGAGAAACGAATAATTGATGACGACCGCTAATAAATGCAATGGATGAGCAACCTTCTTGAATCATAAATTCTGTAGCATCAAATCCAGCCTTTTCATTATTATTATCAACAAAGGATATAAATGGAGATAAAGATTTTCCAATTACTACACTTGGAAATTCTCTTTCAATCGCTAATTCAACTAAAGGGTCATCGGTTTCTCCATATAAGAAAATAATTCCATCTACACGTCTGCCTAAAATAGTGTCTTTTAATATTCGTAAACGCTGTTCATCATCTTTACCCGTACATAATTGAATGAGGTAATGATGATCGGCCGCAATTTGAGAAATTCCTCGAATGACCTCTGGGAAAAACGAGTTTTGATAAAATGCATCGGTATCTTTAGGAAGAACGACGCCGATAACATTTGTTTTATTACTAGCTAAGCTACGAGCGTTAAAATTTGGGTGATAATTGAGAGCTTTCATTGCTTGGCGTACACGTTTTTTTGTTGCTTGACTAATGCTTGGTTTATCTTGAATCACTCGAGTAACTGTTGATGGTGATACTTCTGCAAGTCGTGCAACATCTTTAATCGTGGCACCCATTTGTGTTCCTCCTTTTTTGTTTTGAATGTAAATAAAAACTCTGGGCAAGAAAACAATGTTAACCAGCCCAGAGTAGAAACTATCTTAAGATTTAATAGCTCCGTCAACCATACCTTTCATGATATGTTTTTGAGCGATTAGGAATAGGATGATAACTGGTAACATAATTAATAGAGTTGATGTTAAAATCATATCCCATTGTTTTGTAAATGATCCTGCGAAGTTAGATACTGCAATTGGAAGTGTTTGGATTGCATTTCCTTTACCTAATAATAATAGTGGTAATAAGAAGTCGTTCCAAATCCAAATACCATTTAAAATTAAAATTGTTACATAGATTGGTTTTAAAATTGGTAATACAACATAGAAGAATGTTTGCATTTTATTACAGCCATCTAATTCAGCAGCTTCTTCAATTTCTAGTGGAACACCTTTGATAAATCCATGGAACATGAATACAGATAGAGACATTCCAAACCCAGTATAAGCAAAGATGATACCTGGATAAGTACGTAATAAACTGAATCCAAATAATGGATTGGTAATAGTGTCACTTAAAATTTTGAACCAAGTTACTAATGGATACATAACAACTTGGAATGGAATTACCATTGATGCTACGAAGATAAAGAATACAACTGTTGAAAGTTTAGAACGATAACGAACTAATCCCCAAGCTGCTAATGCTGAGAATAATGTAATTGTTACTAATGAGACAACAGTAATAATTGTTGAAGCAAAAAATGATGAAGGGTACTTAATGGAAGGGTTATTCCAAATTGTTACCGCATTTGTCCAAAGTTGTCCGAAACTTTCAGGCCATGATAATGGGCTTGCTAAGATTTCAGCAGAGCTTTTAGCTGAGTTAATCACTAATAAAAGGATTGGGCTTAAGAATAATAAGAATAAAGCAGCTCCAAAAATTTCTAAAAGTAATAAGCCGATTTTTTGGTTTTTCATTATAAGTCAATCTCCTTCCGTTTAGTGATTGTTGTTTGAACAATACTAATCACTACTAAAATGAAGAATAGAATAACTGCACGAGCTTGACCTTGTGCCATTAAGTTATCACCTGAAGCAGTGTTATAAATGTTCATTGTAATAAATTCTGTACTTTGGATAGCTTTATCATGCCATAATAGAGATGGTCCACCACCAGTAAGTGAGAAGTTTACATCGAAGATTTTGAATGAGTTTGTAATGGTTAAGAATAATGATACCGTAAATGCTGGCATAACCATTGGAATAATAATATGTTTTAATCTTTGCCATGCATTGGCTCCGTCAAGAGAAGCAGATTCTACTAAACTTGAAGGAACGTTTTGTAATGCTGCAAAGTAAATCATCATAATATAACCTGCATATTGCCATGTGTTTGTAATGATTAAAGCTAGTACAGCTAATTTAACATCTCCTAAAAATAGGTTATCCACTAAAAATTGACTTCCGATAGCTGAACCTAAAGCAGGGAATACAGAGTTATAAATGAATTGCCAGATATACCCTAATACAAGACCCCCGATAAGGTTAGGAATAAAGAATCCAGCACGGAAAATATTACTTAATTTAATTTTACTTGCTACAAGTAAGGCTAAACCAAATGATACCACGTTTACCACAACTACGTTAAATAAAGCAAAAATAACTGTAATCATTAATGAATATTGGAAACGAGTATCTGCAAAGCTGTCTGTAAAGTTTTTCAATCCTACAAAATTAATTTTAGTTTGTGTGACACTCTTCCAGTCTGTTAGTGAGTAATAGAAACCTAAGAAGAAAGGTACGATAATTACGAGTGCGAAAATAATAAATGCCGGTAGCACAAGCCAGTAAAATGTGTGTCTTGCACGATCGTCACGACTAAGAGCTTTTTTATTCTTAGACATGTTAGGGTTCCTCCTTTTATGTATTGCTGAGGTATTAATAACAGCAAACCCACAACGACCGTTGTAAGTAGTTGTGGGCCCGCGTTACATACTTAATTGTTATTTTTGAAGTAAGCTTGGTACTTCTTTGATTTGATTTGTGATCAATTCTTGGAATTTAGCTTTGTCGATTGAACCTTGAGCATATTGTCCGAAGATTGGTCCTAATTTACCCATTAAGAAGTTATCAGGCATGAAGTATGGGTTATCGAATGAATAAACAGGTTTTTTAGCTCCAACCCATTCAGCCAAGAATTTAGATAATGGAGCACTAGGCATTTCTTTAGAAGTAGAGAACGCTGAAATCATGTTAGCTTTATTTACAGTGTAGTCTTGACCTTCTTTAGTATCAACTAAGTCAGCAAAGAACTTGTTGATTGAATCTAAAGCTTTAGTATCTTTATTAACTACATAGTAAGATGGAGCACCGATGAATAAACCATCAGCATTCTTATCTTTACCTAATGTTTGGTAAGGGATGA
The DNA here is from genome assembly GCA_963529535.1 of uncultured Granulicatella sp. Taxonomy (GTDB): domain Bacteria; phylum Bacillota; class Bacilli; order Lactobacillales; family Aerococcaceae; genus Granulicatella. The sequence continues at coordinate 28,855 of CAUSAK010000007.1, forward strand.
ATCCCATTTCGAATTTAGCATTTAATTGTTTTAAGTTAGGGTCTTTCCAGTTACCTTGGTGTAAGAATGCTGCTTTGCCGCTAGCAAATGCAGAGTCCATATCTTCTTGAGTACCAACAGTTAATAATTTTTTCTCAGTATGTTTGAATAACAATTCAACCCAGTCAGCATAGTTAGATAAACGAGCTTTATCAGTTTCACCTTTGATTACTTGTTGAGTGATTGTACGGTCACCATTTGGTAAACCTGAACTTAAGTAAGCAGCGAAGTCGTGGATACCCATGATCCAAGTTTCACCTTCTTTAGTAGCAGTTGCTACAACTGTAGATAAACCTAATTCATCTTTTTTGCTTTCTAATGTATCCATTGCTTTTTGAACTGCATCAAATGAAGTTAATGATGCAGGGTCAATACCAGCTTTAGATAAAACTTCTTTATTGTAAGCTAAACCGTAACCTTCAACAGCTACAGGGAATCCATAAACGTCATTACCTTGTTTAAATTCGAATTCTGTTTTGTCAATCCAGTCACCTTTAAGTGGTTGTAAGTTGTCTTTCCATAAATCGAATCCAGCTTGTCCTTCAATAACGAATACGTCTGGAGCAGTTCCAGCTGTAAATTCTGTTTTTAATTGGTCAGCGATTTTACATGAACCAGAACATGTTTTAATGTTTACTGTAACTCCGTTTTTATCGCCCCATTCTTTAGCGTATGCTGTTAAAGCATCTTGAATTTCACTCTTGTTACTATATAAAGTGAATTCTTTTTTCCCTTCAGCAGCTCCTCCTTTTTCAGAGTTGCTAGATTTGCTGCCGCAAGCTGCTAATGATAAACCAGCTAAGCCGACAACGAATGATTTTTTAAGCCATTTGTTTGCCATTATTTTTTCCTCCCTTGAGATATATTCAGTTAACGCAAACGATTTCTTAACTGGCTTTAGTATACCTCTTTTGGAAATCGTTTGCAACAGTTTTTTGATAAAAAAATAAAAAAATTTTACCGTTTACATTTTTTGGCAAAAAAATTAGATGCATAAGATGATAATATATATAGTAGAGATTTTTCCTTTATAAATAAATATTTATTTAGTTTTGTTAAAAAAATAATTTTCTACTTGCATTTTTATTTTTTTTCTAATAGTATTAAGGCAAACGATTGCGTAATTTTAAAAACTACGTATCTAAAAGTTGATAAAGAAAAGAGGAGTAATACTTATGACAGAAAGACAATCTGGTGTGTTAATGCATATTTCTTCCTTACCAGGAAAATATGGAATTGGTTCATTTGGAAAATCTGCGTATGATTTTGTAGATTTTCTAGTACGTAGTAAACAAACTTATTGGCAAATTTTGCCTCTAGGACCAACAAGTTATGGTGATTCGCCATATCAATCATTTTCAGCGTTTGCTGGGAATACACATTTTTTAGATTTTGATCAATTTGTTCAAGAAGGTCTATTAACGACTGAAGAATTAGCGGGTAATTGGGGAGAAGATGCAACGACTGTAGATTATGCGTTAATTTATGAAAGAAGAAGACCTATTTTAGAAAAAGTAGTTCAACGTTTCTTAGAAAAAGGAGATTTATCAGATTACCATCGTTTTGTAGAAGAAAAAGCAGAGTGGTTAGAACCATTTGCAGAATATATGGCGATTAAAGAAAGTTTCGATATGAAGAGTTGGTCTAATTGGACTGATGAAGAAATTAAACGTCGTCATCCAGAAGCTTTAGCAAACTACCGTGAAAAATTAGCGGATAAATTAGAATATCATCGTGTCACTCAATATTTATTCGATAAACAATGGAAAGCGTTGAAACACTATGCGAATGAACGCCATATTCAAATTATTGGGGATATGCCAATTTATGTTGCAGAAGACAGCGTTGAAATGTGGGCAACACCTCACTACTTCAAAACAGATGAAGTGGGCAATGCGGCTTGTGTAGCAGGATGCCCACCAGATGGCTTCTCACCATTAGGACAATTATGGGGAAATCCAATTTATAATTGGAGAGCGATGAAATTAGATGGCTTTACTTGGTGGATCAAACGATTGAAAGCAAGCTTCGAATTGTTTGATGTTGTCAGAATTGACCATTTCCGTGGCTTTGCTGCTTATTGGGAAATCCCAGCAGGTGCGACAGATGCTACTGGTGGTCAATGGGTAAAAGGTCCAGGTTTTGATTTGTTTGAAGCAGTGAAAAATGAACTTGGAGATTTACCAATTATTGCGGAAGACTTAGGGTTTATGGATGACGCTGTTATCGAATTACGTGAAGCTACAGGATTCCCTGGAATGAAAATTGTTGAGTTTGGCTTTATGGGTGCAAGTCCAAGTAGCACAGATTTACCACATTATTATCCAGTAAATTCTGTTTCTTATACTGGAACTCATGACAATGATACGGTATTAGGTTGGTATAACTCTGCGTCAGAGGAAGAACGTAATTTCTGTAATCGTTATTTAAACCGCGCAGATGAACCGATTAGCTATGCAATGCTAAGAAGTTTATATGGTTCTGTAAGTAAAATGACTATTGCCACAATGCAAGATTTATTACAATTAGATACAACAGCTCGTATGAATATTCCAAGCACACTTGGTGGAAACTGGGTGTGGAGAATGCAAGAGGGAGATATTACATCAGAAGTAGAAAGCTTCCTTTTAGAAATCACAAAATTATATGATCGTTCAAACGAACAGTTGTAGGGTTAACAAGTAGAAGGAGATAAAAATGCAAACATTAAAACAATATGTAGAAAGTAATTATCATAAATCATTAGGAGAATGTTCAAAAGAAGAAGTATATGTAGCTTTATTACATTATACAAAAGAAAAAAGTGCAGCATTACCAGTAAATGAAGGAAAGAAAAAAGTATATTACATTTCTGCAGAATTTTTAATTGGTAAATTGCTTTCAAATAATTTGATTAATTTAGGAATTTATGATGAAGTAAAAGAAGAATTAGAAGCTGAAGGTCATACTTTAGCAGAAATCGAAGAAATTGAATTAGAGCCATCATTAGGAAACGGTGGATTAGGTCGTCTAGCAGCTTGTTTCTTAGATTCTATCGCAACTCTTGGTTTGCCAGGGGATGGAGTTGGTTTAAATTATCACTTTGGATTATTTGAACAAAAATTCAAAGATAATCAACAAAACGCGGTGCCAAATAATTGGTTAACTCCAGATAGTTGGTTAGTTCCAACTTCTGTTTCATACGAAGTACCATTTGCGAACTTTACATTAAAATCAAAAATGTTCAATATTGATGTTTTAGGGTATGAACAATCTCATAAAAATCAATTACATTTGTTTGATGTAGATACAATTGATGAATCATTAGTTCATGATGATTCTATCGCATTTGATAAAACAAAAATTGCTGAAAACTTAACATTATTCTTATATCCAGATGATAGTGATGAGCAAGGTGAATTGTTACGTATTTACCAACAATATTTCATGGTAAGTAATGGAGCTCAGTTATTATTAGATGAAGCAGTTGCAAAAGGAAGTAACTTACATGACTTAGCAGAATATGCAACGGTTCAAATTAATGATACTCACCCTTCAATGGTCATTCCTGAATTAATTCGTTTGTTAGTCGATCGCGGAATTGAGTTTGATGAAGCAGTGGAAATTGTTCGTTCAATGACAGCTTATACAAACCACACAATTTTAGCAGAAGCGTTAGAAAAATGGCCTTTACATTACTTAGAACAAGTTGTGCCACACTTAGTTCCAATTATTAAAGAATTAGACGCTCGAGTAAGAGCTCAATTTCACGATGCAAGTGTAGCGATTATTGACGAATATAACCGTGTTCATATGGCAAATATGGATATCCACTATGGATATAGCGTGAATGGTGTAGCGGCATTGCATACAGAAATTTTAAAACAAAGTGAATTGAAGAATTTCTATGAAATTTATCCAGAGAAATTCAACAACAAAACAAATGGGATTACTTTCCGTCGTTGGTTAATGCATGCTAACCCAGAATTAGCAAAATTATTAGATCGCACAATCGGAAAAGAATATCGTCATGATGCAACTAAATTAGAAGCGTTAAAAGCTCATACACATGATTTAGAATTCCAAGAAACATTAAAAGGCATTAAACGTAACAATAAATTACGTTTGAAACATTTCTTACAAGAACACCAAGGTGTTACTGTTAAGGAAGATTCAATCTTCGACGTTCAAATTAAACGTATGCATGAATACAAACGTCAACAAATGAATGCTTTATATGTAATTTACAAATATTTAGATATTAAAAATGGAAACATTCCAGCAAAACCAATCACAATTATCTTCGGAGGCAAAGCTGCTCCTGCTTATGTAATTGCGCAAGATATTATTCATTTAATCTTATGCTTATCTGAATTAATTGCCAATGACCCAGAAGTAAGCCCACACTTACAAGTTGTGATGGTAGAAAACTACAATGTGACTGCAGCGACTCACTTAATTCCTGCAGCAGATATTTCTGAACAAATTTCATTAGCTTCAAAAGAAGCAAGTGGAACAGGGAATATGAAATTTATGCTAAATGGTGCGTTAACATTAGGAACATTAGACGGAGCGAATGTGGAAATCCACGAATTAGTTGGAGATGAAAACATTTATGTCTTTGGTGAAGATAGCGATACTGTTATTAAACATTATGAAAATAGTGATTACCATTCATATTCATACTATGAAAGAGAAGCGATTCGTCCATTAGTAGACTTTATCGTAAGTGATGCATTAGTATCATTAGGAAATAGAGAACGTCTAGAAAGATTATTCAATGAATTAAGAAATAAAGACTGGTTCATGACTTTATTAGACTTAGAAGACTATATCCAAACTAAAGAACGTATGTTAGTAGATTATCACGATCGTGAAAATTGGATTGCAAAAGTAATTACAAATATTTCAATGGCAGGTTTCTTCTCAAGTGACCGTACAATTGCAGACTATAACCGTGATATTTGGAAATTAAACTAATAAAACGAAGAATTAATGTAGGGGCGAGAAATAACGTGAGTTGTTTCTTGCTCCTTTTTTGCGTTACAATAGAATTAGACAAAAAGGAAAGGATGATTCAATGAAAATTATTATGTCACCTGCAAAAGAAATGACGACAGATTTACCTGCGCAAAAAGATTGGTTGCTAACACAAGATAGTCAAAAAATAGTTTCTATACTAGAAAATTATAGTAAGGAAGAATTAAAGAAGTTATTGAAAGTGAGTGGCACTTTATTAGAAGAAAATTGGGATAAAATTCAAAAATTTCAAGAAAGTGTTACTTATCATGCGATGGACTTATATCAAGGATTAGCTTTCAGAAGTTTTAAGCAAATAGCAAATTGGAAAGAATACCGAGATTATGCAGTAAAACATATTAGAATTCTTTCAGCCTTATATGGAGCAATCAGTCCAGAGGAATTTGTGAAGCCGTATCGATTAGATTTAACAATGAATTTAAAAGTAGAAGGAGAAACTCTGAAAAAATATTGGAAAGAGCGAATCGTAACTTCTTTTGAAAAAGGAGAATGTATTGTCAATTTAGCAAGTAGTGAGTTTTCTTCGTTGTTTAATAAAAAACAATATGAGTGGGTAGACGTTGATTTCTTTGAGAAAAAAGAAGGGATGTTAAAACAACATTCTACTATTTCAAAAAAAGCTAGAGGGAAAATGGCAGCGTGGATGATGAGCCATAATGTTGAAGATAAATCTGAATTACAAAAATTTAACATAGATGGATTTGCATTTGATGAATTACTTTCAAGGGAAAATCATTATTGTTTTATAAAAGAACGTTAAGAATATAATCTGCAAATTGGGAAATATTTTAGATTATATGCAAAAACTATAAAAAGAAATAGCCTACACCCATTGACGAGAATAAATAATTATGGTACTATGTCGAAGGTGCTTTTATACCTGATTCCTGATTAGAAATCATATCAGTCGTGCTGACTGGTAAAAAGGCCACTGAGAGAGACATTTATGTGTCTTTTAATTTTTACAAAAAAATGGACCGCCAGGATGTGTGGACCAAGAAGAACCCGATAGGGAAGGAGGAAGAGCTAAATGCCAACAATTAACCAATTAGTCCGTAAACCTCGTAAATCAGCAGTTGAGAAATCAGCTTCTCCAGCGTTAGGTAAAGGCTATAACAGTTTCAAAAAATCACAAACGAATACAAACTCTCCACAAAAACGTGGTGTATGTACTCGTGTAGGTACTATGACACCTAAAAAACCTAACTCAGCGTTACGTAAATACGCTCGTGTACGTTTATCTAACTTAATCGAAGTAACTGCGTACATTCCAGGTATCGGTCACAACTTACAAGAACACAGCGTTGTATTAATCCGTGGTGGACGTGTAAAAGACTTACCAGGGGTACGTTACCATATCATTCGTGGTGCTTTAGACACTGCAGGAGTTAACAACCGTATGCAAGGTCGTTCTAAATACGGTACTAAACGTCCTAAAAAATAATTTTAAAAAATAAAACACTCATTAAATGAAAGGAGGATTATAAATGCCTCGTAAAGGTCCTGTCGCAAAACGTGATGTTTTACCTGATCCAATTTATAATTCAAAATTAGTTACTCGTTTAATCAACCGTTTAATGGTAGATGGTAAACGTGGTAAAGCAGCAACAATTTTATACAATGCATTTGACATCGTTAAAGAACAAACTGGAAATGATCCAATGGAAGTGTTCGAACAAGCTATGAAGAACATTATGCCAGTATTAGAAGTTAAAGCTCGCCGTGTGGGTGGTTCTAACTATCAAGTGCCAGTTGAAGTTCGTTCAGACCGCCGTACTACATTAGGATTACGTTGGTTAGTAAACTACTCACGCTTACGTGGTGAAGACACTATGGAAGTTCGTTTAGCTCGTGAAATCATGGATGCGGCGAACAACACTGGTGCTGCTGTTAAGAAACGTGAAGACACACATAAAATGGCAGAAGCAAACAAAGCATTTGCTCACTATCGTTGGTAAGATTCAAAAAGCCCTCGGGCTTTTTAATCTATGCATAAATTAACTATTAAAAAAGAGGTGTAGAACGAAGATGGCAAAGAGAGAATTTACTCTTGAAAACACGCGTAATATCGGTATCATGGCTCACATTGACGCAGGTAAAACTACAACAACTGAGCGTGTACTTTATTACACTGGTAAAATCCATAAAATTGGTGAAACTCACGAAGGTGCTTCACAAATGGACTGGATGGAACAAGAACAAGAACGTGGTATCACTATCACATCTGCTGCTACAACAGCACAATGGAAAGGTCACCGTATTAACATCATCGACACACCAGGGCACGTGGACTTCACAGTTGAAGTAGAACGTTCTCTACGTGTATTAGATGGAGCTGTAGCCGTACTTGATGCACAGTCTGGGGTTGAACCTCAAACAGAAACTGTATGGCGTCAAGCTACAACATATGGTGTTCCTCGTATCGTATTTGCTAACAAAATGGATAAAATTGGTGCAGACTTCTTATATTCTGTACGTACAATTCATGAACGTTTACAAGCAAATGCTCACCCAATTCAATTACCAATCGGTGCTGAAGATGAATTTTCAGGTATCATCGATTTAATTAAAATGAAAGCTGAAATCTATACAAATGACTTAGGTACAGATATCCAAGAAACAGATATCCCTGAAGATTTACAAGATTTAGCTGAAGAATGGCGTGAAAAATTAGTAGAAGCAGTTGCTGAAACTGACGAAGCTTTAATGGAACGTTATTTAGAAGGTGAAGAAATTTCAGAAGCTGAATTAAAAGAAGCTATCCGTAAAGCTACATGTGCGGTAGAATTCTACCCAGTATTATGTGGTTCTGCCTTCAAAAACAAAGGGGTACAATTAATGTTAGATGCAGTAGTTGACTACTTACCATCTCCATTAGATGTTCCTTCAATTAAAGGGGTAGACCCTAACACAGACCAAGAAGTAGAACGTCATTCATCTGATGAAGAACCATTCTCGGCATTGGCCTTCAAAGTTATGACTGACCCATTCGTAGGTCGTTTAACATTCTTCCGTGTGTACTCTGGTACTTTACAATCAGGTTCATACGTTAAAAACTCAACTAAAGGTAAACGTGAACGTGTAGGACGTATCTTACAAATGCACGCTAACTCACGTCAAGAAATTCCTGAAGTATTCTCAGGAGATATCGCTGCAGCAGTAGGTCTTAAAGATACAACTACTGGGGACACATTATGTGATGAAAAAGCAGAAGTTATCTTAGAGTCTATGGAATTCCCTGATCCAGTTATCGAAGTAGCGATTGAACCAAAATCAAAAGCTGACCAAGATAAAATGGGTATTGCATTACAAAAACTTGCTGAAGAAGACCCAACATTCCGTGCTTACACTAACCAAGAAACTGGTGAAACAGTTATCGCTGGTATGGGTGAGTTACACTTAGATATTATCGTAGACCGTATGCGTCGTGAATTCAAAGTTGAAGCTAACGTAGGTGCTCCTCAAGTATCTTACCGTGAAACATTCCGTGCTTCTACACAAGCTGAAGGTAAATTCGTTCGTCAATCAGGTGGTAAAGGTCAATACGGTCACGTATGGATTGAATTTACTCCTAACGAAGAAGGTGCTGGATTCGAATTCGAAAACGCTATTGTCGGTGGGGTAGTTCCTCGTGAATACATCCCTGCAGTTGAAGCTGGATTGAAAGACGCTATGGAAAACGGGGTATTAGCTGGTTATCCATTAGTTGACATCAAAGCTAAACTTTACGATGGAAGCTACCATGATGTCGATTCATCTGAAACAGCCTTCAAAGTTGCCGCTTCTATGGCATTGAAAGCTGCTGCTAAGAAAGCTCAACCTGCTATCTTAGAACCTATGATGGCTGTTGAAATTACAGTTCCTGAAGAATACTTCGGAGATGTAATGGGACACGTTAACGCTCGTCGTGGACGTGTTGAAGGTTCTGAAGTTCGTGGTAACGCACAAATCGTTAAAGGTATGATTCCTTTATCAGAAATGTTCGGTTACGCAACTACATTACGTTCTGCAACACAAGGTCGTGGTACTTTCAGTATGACATTTGACCACTATGAAGATGTTCCTAAGAGCATTGCAGAAGAAATCATTAAGAAAAATGGCGGAAATGGCGAATAATGAATCGCTAAAAACGCAACTTCATCAAAGAATCTAGGTCGACTGGTTACCTAGTGTAACCAGTTGATTTTTATAGGTATTCTTTGGTATAATTCAAATCGGTAGATACTGTTATAGAATCTAACAAAAATACTCAAACATTTAGGAGGAATTATTTAAAATGGCAAAAGAAAAATTTGACCGTTCAAAACCACACGTTAACATTGGTACAATCGGCCACGTTGACCACGGTAAAACAACATTAACTGCTGCTATTACAACTGTATTAGCTAAGAAAGGTTTCGCGCAAGCTCAAGATTACGGTTCAATCGATAAAGCTCCAGAAGAACGCGAACGTGGTATCACAATCAACACAGCTCACGTTGAGTACGAAACTGACACTCGTCACTATGCTCACGTTGACTGCCCAGGACACGCGGACTACGTTAAAAACATGATCACTGGTGCTGCTCAAATGGACGGTGCTATCTTAGTAGTATCTGCAGCTGACGGCCCAATGCCACAAACACGTGAACACATCTTATTATCACGTCAAGTAGGTGTTCCTTACATCGTTGTATTCTTAAACAAAGTTGACATGGTTGACGATGAAGAATTATTAGAATTAGTAGAAATGGAAGTTCGTGACTTATTATCAGAATACGATTTCCCAGGCGATGACACTCCAGTTGTTGCAGGTTCTGCTTTACGCGCTTTAGAAGGCGATGCTTCTTACGAAGAAAAAATCTTAGAATTAATGGCTGCTGTTGACGAATATATCCCAACTCCAGTTCGTGATACTGACAAACCATTCATGATGCCAGTCGAAGACGTATTCTCAATCACTGGTCGTGGTACTGTAGCTACAGGACGTGTTGAACGTGGACAAGTTCGTGTTGGTGACGAAGTAGAAATCGTTGGTATTTCTGAAGAAACTTCTAAAACAACTGTTACAGGTGTTGAAATGTTCCGTAAATTGTTAGACTATGCTGAAGCAGGGGATAACATTGGTACATTATTACGTGGTGTTACACGTGACAACATCGAACGTGGACAAGTTCTTGCTAAACCAGGAACAATCACTCCACATACTAAATTCAAAGCTGAAGTTTATGTATTAACTAAAGAAGAAGGTGGACGTCACACTCCATTCTTCACAAACTACCGTCCTCAATTCTACTTCCGTACAACAGACATCACTGGTGTTTGCTTGTTACCAGAAGGCGTTGAAATGGTAATGCCTGGTGACAACGTAACTATGGAAGTTGAATTAATTCACCCAGTTGCGATCGAAGAAGGTACTAAGTTCTCTATCCGTGAAGGTGGACGTACTGTAGGTGCTGGTATCGTAGCTAACATCGAAAAATAATTTTTATTAAGTTGATTTTCAATCCTCCCTTTTGGGAGGATTTTTTGTGTTTGATATAAAAAATCTAATTGAAAATTGTTTTCGCTCTAGAATATTAGATATGAGTGGAGATATTTTGAATTTTATGCTACTCTATATCAGTATATTTTTATTGAAAGAATAGGAGGCGTTTGGAATGATAGAGCTGATTGCAACAGTTGAATCAATCCAACAAGCGCAAGCACTACTTGAAGCGGGAGTAGATGTTTTGTGCTTTGGTGAAGATTTATTTGGTTTAAGATTACCAATGTCGTTTTCACGTGATGAACAAAAAGAATTAACAGAATTAGTGCATCGCTATGGAAAAAAAGTAAATGTAGCAGTTAATGCAATTTTTCATAATGAAGGAATGGCGAAAGTTCCGGAATATTTACAATTTTTAAAATCAATTAATGTAGATATGATTACAGTAGGAGACCCTGGAGTTGTTCAAATTATGAAGAACCCAGAATATTCAATTCCTTATTATTACGATGCTGCTGTGCTAGTCACAAGTAGTCGTCAAGTTAATTTCTGGGCTAAACGTGGTGCGATTGGAGCAGTGATTGCTAGAGAAATTCCAAGAGCAGAAATGGAAATTTTAGCAAGCCAAGTTGAAGTTCCAATTGAAGTGTTGGTATATGGTGCAACATGTATTCATCATTCTAAACGGCCATTATTACAAAATTATTTTAACTATATAGAGAAAGAAGAAAGTGTTGAGAAAAAACGTGGGTTATTTGTGAGTGAACCAGCAGATGAAGATTCTCATTATTCTATTTATCAAGACATTAACGGGACACATATTTTCGCAAATAATGATGTTTCTCTTGCACCTTACTTATTAGAGTTAAGTCAAATGGGTATTCCTCAATGGAAATTTGACGGAGTTTTAACTCCTGGGGAAAACTTTGTTAAAGTGGTTCAATTATTTGATCATGCGCGTAAAGAAATTGAAGCAGGTACTTGGACAGTTGAAAAGAGTGCTAGCTTAGAATTACAAGTAAGAGAACTACACCCAGAACAACGCGGCTTAGATGCAGGATTTTATATTTTAAATCCAGAAGATGTGAAATAGGAGGAGACAAATGGGAAGAAAAATTTTGAAAAAACCAGAAGTTCTTGCTCCGGCAGGAACACTTGAAAAATTAAAAACAGCGATTTTGTATGGTGCAGATGCAGTATTCTTAGGAGGAGAAGCTTACGGACTAAGAAGTCGTGCAGGAAACTTTGATTTCGAAGAAATGAAAGAGGCAGTAGAATTTGCGCATAGCCATAATGCTAAAGTATATATTGCAGCGAATATGGTTACTCACGAAGGAGACGAAAAAGGTGCGGGAGATTTTTTTCGTACTGTTCGTGATCTTGGGATTGATGCAGCGATTATCAGTGATATGGCTTTAATGGATATTTGTGCTTCAGAAGCTCCAGGATTACCAATTCACCTTTCAACACAAGCTTCTGCAGCAAACTGGGAAACATTAAACTTTTGGAAAGATGAAGGGTTAGAGCGTGTCGTATTAGCACGTGAAGTTTCTATGGCAGAGATTCAAGAAATGCAAGAAAAAGTAGATGTTGAAATCGAAGCATTTATTCATGGTGCAATGTGTATTTCCTATTCGGGGCGTTGTGTATTGTCAAATCACATGGTACGTCGTGATGCGAACCGTGGGGGATGTGCGCAATCTTGTCGATGGAAATATGGTTTGTTTGATATGCCATTTGCAAATGAGAAAAATATGGTTGGCGCTGGTGAAGAAGGTATCGAAGAAAAATTCTCTATGAGTGCGGTTGACTTATCAATGATTCATAATTTACCAGATTTAATTGAAGCTGGAGTAGATAGCTTGAAAATTGAAGGACGCATGAAGTCTATTCACTATGTTTCAACAGTGGCCAATGTATACCGTGCTGCAGTAGATAGTTATTGTGAAGATCCAGATAATTATGTATGTAAGCAAGAATGGGTAGATGAATTATGGAAAGCAGCTCAACGTGAGTTAGCAACAGGATTCTATTATCAAATTCCTACAGAAGAAGAACAATTATTTGGTGCACGTCGCCAAATTCCACAATATGCATTCGTTGGTCAAGTGTTAGCATATGACCCAGATACTCAAATTGCTACAATTCAACAAAGAAATAACTTTAAAGTTGGAGACCATATTGAGTTTTATGGGCCAGGTATGCGTCATCATGAAGAAGTGTTAACAACTTTATGGGATGAAAATGGTGAAGAAATCGAAGCAGCTCCTCATGCGATGATGATTTGCAAGATGAAAGTAACTGAACCAGTGAAACCATTAGACATGATAAGAAAAAGAAGGTAAAATAATTAAAAATAATTGATAGAAAAGGAGACGGTTATGTCATTACCAAATTGTCCAAAATGTAGTTCAGAATACACATATGAAGATGGTGTATTATTAGTTTGTCCAGAATGTGCTCATGAATGGGAACCAGGACAAGAAGTTGAAGAAGACGGAGTAGTTGCCATTGATGCAAATGGGAACCGTTTAGAAAATGGAGATACTGTAACAGTTATTAAAGACTTAAAAGTTAAAGGTGCTCCAAAAGATATTAAACAAGGTACACGTGTGAAAAATATCCGCATCGTCGAAGGAGACCACAATATTGATTGTAAAATTGATGGCTTTGGTGCGATGAAATTAAAATCTGAATTCGTTAAAAAAATCTAATGAATTTAAGTGAGGCTGGAGATTATCTCCAGCTTTTTTTGCGAATCCTTAAAAATCTTAAAAATATTTCAAAAGAGGTTTGACGGAAAAATTTCCAGAGAATATAATGGAGAGGACAACAAATTAAAGGATGGAAAATTTCACGTGGCTCAACAAAATGTGATGCAAGAATCTCACAAAAATCCTAAATATAAACGTGTAGCAGCTATTGATGGCTTTAAAGGGATAATGATTCTTGCAATTATAGGATATTATTATTTTCAAAATTATTTGCCAGGTGGTTTTTTTGCGGTAAATGCATTTTTTGCGATAGGTGGCTATTTAGCCTTTCGTGATAACAAGCATTTATTTCATAAAAAGCCAATTGAATGGCATTTGTCTTCAAAGTTAGCTCGATTATGGCTTCCCATGTTGTTTATGATTATCGGGACAGTCGCGTTCTTATTTATTGCATTACCGGAACAATTAAAAAATATTCGGATGATGTCTTTATCGTCCTTAGTATTTTTCAATAATTATTATCAAATTATTAATCAGCAATCTTATTTTGTACAATCGATTAATCCAAGTCCGTTTGTTCATTTATGGTATGTATCTCTTTATTTACAATTAATGTTAATAGCTGTTGGAATTAGAAAGTTATTCAATCGATTAAATTTACTACCAATGCAAGAAAGTTTAGTGCTATTGATTCTAAGTATCCTTTCAGCAATATTCATGACGGTTATGTATGTGATACAAAAAGATCCTTCGTATATTTATTATGCAATTTCAACTAGAATTTTCTCGTTTTTATTAGGAGGCTTCTTAAGTTATCTTACTGAAGGACAACTATCGTTAGCTTTACCAAAAAATAAATCTACAGCATTACTGACTCAATTAATGGGTGTTGGAAGTTTTCTAATAATGATTTGGATGATACTTAGCTTTAATGGTTTGCAAGATGAAACATATTTATATGGAATACAATTATTCTCTGTAGTTTCTATTGTATTTTTATGGAGTATATTATATGAAAATTCTGTACTAAATTACTTCTTACGTTTTAGAGGATTTACAATTTTTGGAAGAAGAAGTTTTTCTTATTATTTATGGTTTTATCCAGTGCATATGTTTGCACCCTATTTCCAAAATGGAGAAGAGTCTAGCATTGTATCTGTAGGTATTCAAATGCTTTGTATTATTTTATTAGCAGAAATTACTTATAAAGTATTTGAAACGAAAAAATGGATGGTTCCTTTTGGACAAACCTTTAGTTTGATGAGCATTCATCATTTTGCTGTAAAGGAATTACCACCGGTTAAGAAAATAATGGGAATGGTCTTTTCGTTTACTTATGTTATTTTAATTGGGTTAGCATTTGTCGGATTTTTCCAATCTTCAACGGAAACGAATTTAGTAGTCCAACAATTAGAGAGTGTCATTAAACGGAATCAAGAACTCATTGAACACACAACACAGGAAGAAAGTACAACAGTAGATCCGAATAAAGAAATTGAATTAAAAGAACAAATTGCTCAAGAGCCGATTACTTTTGTAGGAGATTCGATTTTGTTAGCAGCAGCAGATAAAGTTCAAGAGTTATTCCCTAAAGCAATGATTGACGGGAAAATAGGAAGACAATTATATTCTAGTCCGGCAACTTTAGAAGATTTAATTTCAAAAGGAAAAATGTCTGATAGAGTAGTAACATTATTGGGAACGAATGGTACATTTTCTCAAAAACAATTAGATGAATATATTCGTATTCTTGGAGAAGATAGAGAGCTATACTTTGTGACAATTTTTGCTCCAGTGAAATGGAATAATGAAGTGAACCAGCAATTGCATGAAGCGAAAACTCGTCACGCAAATGTACACATTATTGATTGGTATGAATTAGCCAAAAATCATGCAGAGTGGTTTTATGAAGATAAGATTCATCCGAATAATCAAGGCGCTGAGGAATTAGTAAAATATTTACTAGAGTCTATTACTCAGATTAAGATGAATGAATAAAGGGTAACACCGTTATGGATAGTTGAAGGACTGTTTATAACGGTGTTTTTCTTTTTAGTTAAAGGAACAGTTGTGAAAATGTGTACTTATTTTATATAAAAGCAATGTGATGAAATGAGCTAAAATACTTGTGGAAACGCAAACGGTTTGGTATATTAGAGGTAAATGCAAAAGGAAAGAGGAAATTGTTTGCAAAGTGCTAGTCACAGTCTTCGATTAATGGGGGCGTCTATTACATTAACGATTTTTCATGAGAATGCGCAAGAATTATTGTTACAGAGTGAACAACTGTTGCATCTTTATAAAAATCGTTTCAGTGCGAATGACGCTGATTCAGAACTAATGGCGATTAATTTACAAGCTGGAAAGAAAGCAGTTCAAGTTCATCCAGAATTGTTTGAATTGATTGAGTTAGGGAAGAAACATAGTATTGCAACGAATAGTCATCTTAACATTGCGATTGGACCTTTAGTTCAAACGTGGAGAATTGGTTTTTTGGATGCTAAACTCCCTTCAAAAGAAGAGATTCAAACTTTATTACAACTAACGAATCCCGAGGAAATCGTCTTAGATGACTCGAAAAAGGAAGTTTATTTATCAAAAGTTGGAATGAGAATCGATTTAGGAGCTTTAGCGAAAGGATATATTGCTGACAAGTTAAAAGAATTTTTGGTAGAACAAGGCGTTCAATCAGGAATTATTGATTTAGGTGGAAATATTCTTACGATTGGAGAAAATCCAACTTATCAAAGACCATGGAGAATTGGTATCCAAAATCCATTATTAGATAGAGGCGAACATGTTGCAGTGATTGCAATATCGGATGCTTCTGTAGTAACTTCTGGAATTTATGAACGTCAATTAGTAGTGGATGGAAAAACTTATCACCACATATTCGATCGAACAACAGGGTATCCAATGGAAACAGAAGTAGCAAGCATTACAATTGTTGCTGAAAAATCAGTAGATTGCGAAATATGGACGACTCGTTTATTTGGACAAAATCCAAATGATATTATCGAAGAAATCGAACAACAACCTGGACTAGAAGCATTTGTGATTACAAAAAATCAAAAAATGATGTATACATCTGGAATTCAATTCGTTTAATCAAAGATGTGTAGAAAGGAATTATTATGACAAAATTTATTGCACTTGTAGGAACAAACTCACAACGTTCTACAAACCGTACTTTATTACAATATATGCAAAAACATTTTGCAGATAAAGTTGAAATTGAATTAGTGGAAATTAAAGACATTCCATTATTCAATAAACCAGCAAACAAACAAGTACCAGAACTTGTAACAGAAATTGCTGCTAAAATTGAAGCGTCTGATGGAGTGATTATCGGTACTCCAGAATATGACCATGCTATTCCAGCTGTATTAATGAGTGCTTTAGCATGGTTATCATATGGCATTCATCCATTATTAAATAAACCAGTAATGATTACAGGAGCATCTTATGGAACATTAGGTTCATCTCGTGCTCAATTACAATTACGCCAAATTTTGGACTCTCCAGAATTAAAAGCAAATGTTATGCCAGGATCTGAGTTCTTATTATCTCATTCACTTCAAGCATTTGATAAAAAAGGTGATTTAATCGATTTAGATACAATCAAAAAATTAGATGCATTATTTGATGATTTCCGTTTGTTCGTGAAAATTACTCAAAAATTAAGAAGTGCTCAAGATTTATTACACAAAGAAGCAGAAAACTTTGATTGGGAAAATATTTAAACCAAAATAAGAGAGGAAAAGACATTATGAAATTTGTAGGGATTGTAGGTTCAAATGCTGAACTATCTTATAACCGTAAATTATTACAATTCATTCAACGTGAATTTAAATTGAAATTTGAATTAGAAGTTCTTGAAATTGATGAAGTTCCAGTATTCAATCAAGATGAAAAATGGGACGATTGTTTCCAATTACGTTATTTATATAACAAAATTACTCGTGCTGATGGTGTTATCATCGCTACTCCTGAGCACAACCACACAA
>CAUSAK010000008.1:0-46053 GCA_963529535.1 uncultured Granulicatella sp.
ATGGTGAGTTATTTGTCAAGAATGTCATTTGTAATGTTGGTTCATCAATGTGTAACACTGGTAATGATTCTTGTGCGTCTACTGGTGTTACAGTTTCCCCAACGAAGATATCTTCCATCCCTGAAACAGCGATTAAGTCCCCTGCTTTTGCTTCATTGATTTCTAAACGGTTTAATCCGAAGAAACCAAATAATTTTGTAACACGGAAGTTTTTCTTAGTTCCATCTAATTTTAATAGAGATACTTGGTCCCCAACTTTTACAGTTCCACGGAATACACGTCCGATACCGATACGTCCAACATATTCGTTATAGTCTAATAATGATACTTGGAATTGTAATGGCTCATCTGAATTATCAATTGGTGCTGGAATATGTTCGATAATTGTATCAAATAAATAATCCATTGTTTGTTCTTGATCTGCAGGATTATCTGACATACTAGAAGTTCCGTTTAAGGCTGAAGCATACACTACAGGGAATTCTAATTGATCATCATCTGCCCCTAATTCGATAAATAATTCTAATACTTCATCGACTACTTCTTCTGGACGAGCAGCGTCACGGTCGATTTTGTTTACAACAACGATTGGTGTTAAATGTTGTTCTAATGCTTTTTTCAATACGAAACGAGTTTGAGGCATTGTACCTTCATACGCATCCACTACAAGAACTACACCGTCTACCATTTTCATGATACGTTCTACTTCTCCACCGAAGTCCGCGTGTCCTGGTGTATCCATGATGTTAATACGAGTACCTTTGTATTGAACAGCAGTATTTTTCGCTAGAATCGTAATACCACGTTCACGTTCAATATCGTTTGAGTCCATTGCACGTTCTGATAATTCTGTACGTGCATCTAATGTTTCGGATTGTTTTAATAATTCGTCTACTAATGTTGTTTTACCATGGTCAACGTGAGCGATAATGGCAATATTACGAATATCATTTCTTAATTTCATGTTTTCCTCCAATTTGTAACAAAATGAAAGTGATGGAATACGCTTAAAAAGGGAATTTCCATCACTCAAACCTCTTTTCAACTCAGAAATTATACTACAAAAATCTCACAAACTCAATTCATATGATTAATTATCGCTTATATTTGTTTTATTTTTTCAACGATTATTGTAAGCTTTCATTTTCACTTCTTTATTGACCTAATTCTTCTGTTCTTTCTTTTGCACGTCTAGCAGCTTTAATAACACTTGAACGAAATCCTGTTTCTTCTAATGAAATCACTCCTGCAATCGTTGAACCTCCTGGGCTACATACTTTTTCTTTTAAAATAGCTGGATGTTCATTCGTTTCAGCTACCATTGTCGCAGAACCTTTCACCGTTTGAGTGGCAAATTGCAACGCTACTTCTCTAGATAAGCCCATACTTACTCCTGCTTCTGCCAATGCTTCAATAAAAATATAAACAAAAGCTGGACCACAGCCTGCGATTGCTGTAGCAGCATCTATTTGAGCTTCCGGCAATTCTACTAATAGACCTGCACTTTGAAGTAAACGAACAAATTCCTCTTTATCCGATGTGGTCACATTTTCCCCAAGTGAAAAACTAATGACTCCTTCTTCGACTTGTAGTGGCGTATTTGGCATCATACGAATCCAACGATGACGAATATCTGTCATTGACTCTAATTGTTTCAAAGTCACTCCAGCTGCCATACTAATCAATAGAATAGATTCTCTTTTTTCTAGTATCTCATTATTTTCTTCTAATAGCTTTTGAATTTGATGAGGTTTAACACCTATAAAAATAATATCTGCTTGTTCAAAGACTTCCCTATTGCTAACTGCTGTTGCATCTAATGTCACTGCTAATTTTTTTGCTTTTTCAGCTGTACGATTTGCCAGTAACAAAGTGTTAGCTGTTTCTTTGGCAACGATTGTTGCTATAATACTCCCCATATTTCCTAATCCAATAACTCCAATAATTGCCATCTTATCTCACCTGACCTTCTCCATACACAATGTATTTATAAGTTGTCATTTCTTTTAATCCCATTGGACCTCTTGCATGTAATTTTTGAGTAGAAATTCCCATTTCACATCCTAAGCCGAATTCTCCACCATCAGTAAATCGAGTAGAAGCATTCACATAAACAGCAGCACTATCAACTCTCGTTGTAAAGAATTCAATCGCATCATCTGATCCTGAAATAATCGCATCGGAATGATGAGTACTATGCGTTTCAATATGATCGACTGCTTCTTCAATTGAACTTACAACTTTCACAGCCATAATGTAATCAGAAAACTCCGTATCAAAATCTTCCTCTGTAGCTTCCACTCCTGAAATGTATTGAGCTGCTTTTTCATCAACTCTTAACTCAACAGCTGGAATATAATTGTCCACTAAAGTTTCTTTTAATAACGGTAAAAATTGAGGTGCAATTGCTTCATGAACCACACAAACTTCCATCGCATTACATACAGATGGGCGACTCATTTTAGCATTTTCAACAATTTTAATGGCTTTATCTAAATCTGCATCTTTATCAATATAAATATGCACAATTCCAGTACCTGTTTCAATGACTGGGACAATTGCATTTTCAATAACTGCACGAATTAATCCTGCTCCACCACGAGGAATTAAAACATCGATATAGCCTTTTGCTTTCATTAATGCCATTGCACTTTCTCGACTCGTATCACTGACTAATTGAATACATTCTGGAGAAATACTTGTTTTCGCTAATCCTTTTTTCAAGGCTGTCACAATCGCAAAAGCACTTTGATACGCTTCCTTGCCACCTCTTAATACAACGGCATTTCCACTCTTAATCGATAATGCTACTGCATCTGACGTAACATTAGGTCTACTTTCATATATAATTCCAATTACGCCAAATGGCACTCTTTTCTTCTTAATTTGAATATTTTGCGCGCCGACTGTTTCTTCAATGATTTCTCCAACTGGATCTGGTAATTGAGCGACTTGTCGAATGCCTTTAGCCATTGCTTGGATTCTAAATTCATCCAATCTCAAACGATCCAGCATTACGTCAGTGATATGTCCCTTAGCTTTTTCTAAGTCTAATGCATTTGCTTTTAAAATAGTATCAGTATCTTCTAACAAAGCTAGAGCCATTGCTTCTAATGCTTCATTTTTGGACTTTGTTGAAGCAATATTGATTTCTTTTTTAAAGCGATTCACTGTTTCTAACAATTGTTGTGTAGTCAATATGCATCCCTCCTTAAAATTCTTGTTCTAATAGTGCTAACTCTCCGGAAATAGTCATCCAGTCATCTCGATGAATGACAATTCCTTTTCGATTATTTTTAGATAATTGTTGTGAAATAGCGTATTTACTTAAGCGAGTTTGTCCTTTTCCAATCACTTGATAGTGTTCATCTACAACTGTCACGATTTCAGATTCATAAAACTCTCCCTCAACAGCTTTCACACCTGAAATTAACAAGCTCTTTCCTTCTTCTTGTAGAGCTTGTTTTGCTCCAGCATCAACGACTAATTTCCCTTTACTTTTCGCATACAAGGCTAACCATTGTTTATGAGTTTTCATAATTTTTTCTTGCGCTGTAAAATACGTTCCATCAACGGTTTGGTGAGCTGCTTCGATCAGTGCCTGTTCTTTTAAGGATGAGCAAATATAGACAGGAACACCCGCCATTGTCGCAATCGTTGCTGCTTTAATTTTCGTATACATTCCGCCTGTCCCATTACTAGAACCCGCTCCACCAGCCATTTCGACTAGTTCTTTAGTAATTTCATCAATTGTATCAAATCGTTTCGCCTCTGGATTTTTTGAAGGATTATCATTATATACACCATCAACATCTGTTAATAAGACTAATAAGTCTGCTTGCACCATTGCCGCTACTTGCGCACTTAAAGTATCGTTATCCCCAACTTTTAATTCCTCAATTGAAACTGTATCATTTTCATTAATAATTGGAATCGCATGACGCGTTAATAATACAGATAACGCTTGATGAGCATTATTGTAACGACGTTTATCAACAAAATCATCTTGCGTTAATAAAATTTGCGCTGAAACCATGCCTTTCATTAATAAATTAGACGTATATTCTTCTAATAATAATCCTTGCCCTACTGCCGCAGAAGCTTGTTTATCTGCAATCTTTGTTGGACGTTTTTTAAATCCTAAAGACGAGAATCCTGCAGCAATTGCCCCAGAAGAAACTAAAATTAATTCATGTCCTTCTTCATGTAACGTAGCTAGTTGTTGCGTTATAGCTTTCACTTTTGCACGTGACAAGCTTCCATCTGGATTTGTTAATGAACTTGTTCCTACTTTGAAAACAATTCTTTTATACTTCATAGTTTCTCCTCTCATCAATTTTATTTTGCTTCATACCAGTTATTGCCAATATTACTATCTGCTTTTAATGGCACGGATAGACTTACCGCATTTTCCATGACTTCTTCTACTAAGCTTTGTAAACTTTCCACTTCTTCTTCCGGTACTTCAAAAATTAATTCATCGTGTACTTGTAATAATAATTTTGCTTGGAAATTTCGTTCTTGCATTTCACGGTCTAACTCAATCATAGCTACTTTCAAAATATCCGCAGCTGTTCCTTGAATCGGTGAATTCATCGCTGTTCTTTCTGCAAATGAACGAATATTAAAATTACTTGCATGAATTTCTGGTAAATAACGACGACGATAGAATAATGTTTCCACATAATCTTTTTGACGTGCTTCTTCTACAATAGTTTCCATATAGTCTTTAACGCCTTTGAATTCTTCTAAGTAACGGTCAATAAATTCTTTTGCTTTTTTACGTGGAATATTCAAATTTTGAGAGAGTCCATAATCACTAATTCCATACACAATTCCAAAGTTAACAGCCTTCGCCTGTCTTCTCATACTACTTGTCACTTCTTCAGGATTTTGAATGCCAAATACACGCATCGCTGTATTCGTGTGAATATCTATATTATTTTTAAATGCCTCAATCATATGAACATCATTTGCCATATGCGCTAATACACGTAATTCAATTTGTGAATAGTCGCTTGATAAAATCTTCCAATTTGGACGACTTGGTAAAAACGCTGAACGAACTTGTCGTCCTTCTTCTGTACGAATTGGAATATTTTGTAAATTAGGATCTTGAGAACTTAAACGTCCTGTTTGCGTTAAGTTTTGTACAAAACGTGTATGAATTTTTCCATCTTCTCGGATATATGTTTGTAACCCATCAATATAAGTTGTCGTCAATTTCTTTAATTGTCGATATTCTAATAAAGACTCAACCATTGGAGATTGGTTCGCTAATTTTTCTAATACATCAACCGCTGTAGAATAACCCGTTTTTGTTTTCTTAATAACGGGTAATTTCATTTTTTCAAACAAAATCACGGCTAATTGTTTTGGAGAATTAATATTAAATTCTTCTCCGGCAAATGCATAAATCGTTTGTTCAATTTCTTTGAGACGTGATTCGAATTGTTCGCCCATTTCGATTAAACGGTTCTGATCCACTTGAATTCCTTCAATTTCCATACGAGCTAAAATATCACTCAATGGTAATTCCATTTCCCAATATAAATGAATTTGTTCATTTTCCTCCAATTGTTTTAATAAACGTTTTGGAGAAGTTGCGAGTACATAAATTTTAGCGGCTAAATGATTCCAAAAAACTTCTTTTTCTTCTGGAATTTTTATCTTAACGCCTTTTCCATATACTTCTTCATCAGTTTTCAATAATGAAATACCGAATCGTTTCGCAACATCATAAATTTCATTGACTATTTCATTGGCATCCACTAAGTAAGCTAATAGAGAAACATCATATGTTGCACCTGCTACTGTTAAACCAAAACGGTTTGCGAATACTTTCATTGCTTTCGTATCAAACATCGTTTTCTCAATGGTTTCGTCCGCTAACCATTGTTTAAACGCTTCAGACTGAACAGCTGCTTCAATAGAAGTGACATACACTTGTTTTTCATTTCCGAATGCGACTGCCAAGACTGGAGCAACATGATAGTTATGATCAAATGATTCAAAATGAACGGTTGTTGCATCTTGCAATTCTTTTTCCGTGATTGTTTCAATCCATTGAACGTTTGGGATATCAATGGTTTCTTCCTCAACGAGTTGCCCGCCTTTTTTACTGAGTAAATCTTTTTGGAATGATTGAAAACTCATTTCTTTATAAAAGGCTATTAGTTCTTCGACATTTTCTTCTTTTCGAAGGGTATCTGCTACGGTAATTTCTAATGGGGAATTGATGTCGATTCTTGCTAATGTTTTACTTAAAAAGGCTAATTCTTTATCTTGAATTAAATTGTCTTTTAGCTTACTTTTTTTCATTTCTTCGACATGTTCATAGATACCTTCAACACTTCCGTATTCTTGGAGTAGTTTAATGGCGGTTTTTTCACCCACTTTTGTTACGCCTGGGTAATTATCTGATGAGTCACCCATTAATCCTTTCATGTCGATAATTTGTTCTGGAGTTAGTCCATATTTTTCGTTGATAAATGCTGGAGTGTATTCGACTAATTCGCTTACTCCTTTTGTTGTTATTTTAACAGTAATTTCTGGAGTTGCTAATTGGATTAAGTCTTTGTCTCCGGATAATATGACTACTTCAAAACCTTCTTTGGATGCTTGGTGGGCTAATGTTCCGATAATGTCGTCGGCTTCGTATTGGTTTAAGCGGTAATGCGAGATTCCCCATGCGTCTAATAAGACGTTGAAGTATGGCATTTGTTCTTTGAATTCTGATGGTGTTTTTGCTCTGCCACCTTTGTATTCTGCATACATTTCTGTACGGAACGTTGTTTTTCCTGCGTCCCAGGCTACTAATACGTGGGTAGGTTGTTCTTGTTCTAAGATTGTTTTGAACATTCGATGGAATGAATACAATGCGTTTGTGTGTAATCCGTTTTGGTTTTTAAATCGGTTTAGATCTAAGATGGAATAGAAGGCACGAAAGGCTAAGCTGCTACCATCAACTAGTAATAATTTTTGTTTCACGATAAGTTCCTCAATTCTTCACAATGTTATTTTCAGTTTACCATATTTTTATAAAAATTTGCATTGATAGCCTATGCGGAATAAAAAGCAAGAAGCTAAAATATGTTCTGTTTGTGAGGTCGCCAGTAGCCCTTGCGGTCTCTTGGCTAAAAATCGAGCCTTGGTCTCGATTTTTACCTGTAATGGAAGCCATCCCTGGCTTCCATTACTTTCACTACAGAACATATTTTTGCTTCTTGCTTTTTATATGCGACGAACGTTTTTTTCACTACAATATTTATAAACGTAATAAAAGTAAGTAACACAAATATTTTTTGTTTGTGTGGCCGCCAGTAGCCTCTGCGAGTCTCTTGGCTAAAAATCGAGCCTTGGTCTCGATTTTTCCCGGTAATGTAAGCCATCCCTGGCTTACATTACTTTCACTACAAAAAAATTTTTACTTCTTGCTTTTACATGATTTTGACGTTCTTTCAGTAGCATGATTACTAACATAATTAAAGTAAGTAGTAAAAATACTTTCTATTCGTGAGGCCGCCAGTAGCCCCATGCGAGTCTCTTGGCTAAAAATCGAGTCTTGGCGATATTTCAGTAACAACATGTATAAACGAAAGAAACATAACAGAAAATCTAGCCAAGTACTTATACAAACAATTTAGAAACGAAACAATCATAACAGAAACCCTAGACTAAACTTTTCCCGTAGTAGTAGTAACAGAAACTGGCAAGCCAGATTCTGTTACCGGAAAATTTGAGACCCTAGGCTCAAATTTTAGCAATGAGACTCGCAACAGCGAGGCTGCTTGCGTCGTTGCTACATTTGAAAAGTTTAGTCTAGGGTTTCTGTATACGCAAAAAGCATGAAACGATTGTTCCATGCTTTCGTTATTTTTTAGATTAAACTTCCATTAAAGCTTGGTTTGCTGTAATGATTGCTAATTTATAAACATCTTCTTCGTTACATCCACGAGACAAATCAGAAATTGGTTTGTTTAATCCTTGTAAGATTGGTCCAATTGCTTCAAAGTTACCGAAACGTTGTGCAATTTTGTAACCAATATTTCCTGATTGAATTTCAGGGAATACAAACACAGTAGCTTCTCCTGCAACTGGTGAATCTGGAGCTTTTTGTTTACCAACACTTGGTACCAAAGCAGCATCAAATTGTAACTCCCCATCAATATTGTAGTTTGGTGCTAGTTCTTTTGCAATACGAGCAGCTTCTACTACTTTTAAAGCCTCTTCAGATTTTGCAGAACCTTTCGTTGAAAAACTTAATAAAGCAACATTTGGTTCAATCCCAAATAATTCAGCTGTTTTAGCAGATTCAACAGCGATTTCAGCTAACTCTTGAGCATTTGGATTAATATTAATGGCACAATCAGAGAATAAATATTTCTTAGATTTATCACTATTAATCATAATAAATGCACCACTAGTACGAGATACACCTGGTTTCGTTTTAATAATTTGTAACGCTGGACGCACAGTATCTCCAGTAGAGTGAACCGCACCAGATACTAAACCATCTGCTAATCCCATATATACCATCATTGTACCAAAATAAGTAACATCTTTTAATAATTCACGAGCAGCTTCTGGAGTTGCTTTTCCTTTACGACGTTCTACAAAACTTTCCACAACTGCTTCAAAGTTTTCATACGTTTCTGGATTAATAATCGTAATTCCGTTCAAAATAAACCCACGTTTTTGAGCAACTTCTTCAATTTCAGCTCTGTCCCCTAATAAAATAGGTTCGCATAATTCATCTGCTTTCAAACGTACAACAGCACCCAAAATACGAGGTTCGCTTCCTTCAGGGAAAACAACTTTTAAGCCTTTCCCTTTAATTTTTCCTGACAATTCTTCAAATAGTTCCACAACTATCCCTCCAATTATTTTCTATCACTATGATACAACAAAACTCAACTAAAAAACAGTACTAAGTTGAAGATTAAAAGAATATTCTTTAAAAATTCACATCTGTTATACTCTATCGATTAACACAGTTCAATTGAAAGAGTTATTTACACTCTTGCATCTTATGGTATACTTAACTTATTAAGTTATAAAGGAGATTCATCATGCGAGAATACGCTAAAAAATTGATGGATACTGCCATGCTTGCAGGTCAAATTATGTTAGAATGCAATGCAGAAAGTTATCGTGTAGAAGAAACGATGAATTACATTTTATCCACTTCTCATTTTGCAACTTGCGAAGCCTTTGCGAATGCTACTGGAATTTTTGCAACATTAGACGATGACTGCATTGATTGTATTACTGAAATCCGTCGTGTGCCAAATCGAGATACAAACTTAAATCGAATTTATATAGTCAATAGCATTTCACGTCAATTAGTCAGTGGAGAAATTGATATTGATACTGCTTATGAAAAATTTCAAAATCTAAAAGAATCAGATTACCCTACATGGTTAAAAGATGTTGGTTTATTACTAATGTGTGGATGTTATGCTGCACTTTATGGAGCAACCTTATTAGAAATGTTTGTTGCAGGAATTGCAGCGATTATTTTACCTTTTGTCTATAAATTAGATGCCAAACTTAGCTTAGGGATGTTCATTACGAATTTGATTTCAATTATTCCAATGGTATTTATCATTTGTTATCTTCAAGCAAATGTATTTCCAAATATTCATATTGGAATCCCAATAATCGGAGCAATTATGCCTGCCGTTCCAGGTACAGCTATTACAAATGCCATTCGAGATACACTACGTGGCGACTATAACTCAGGAACTGCACGCGCTGTTGAAGCTGCCGTTACTGCTCTATCGATTTCCATTGCGGTAGCCATTGGGCTATTAATTGGAGGAGGTGTCAATCCATTATGATGTTTCAAGTTATTAGCTCAGTTATTGCAGTTTATTTTAGTAGTATTGTATTTGAAGCACCAAAACGATTAATCAAATATACTGCCCTAATCGGTGGACTAGGATGGTGGATTTATCTCTTGTTTTTAGAGAGTGCAGGAATGGAGCTTTCTACATATTATAGTGGTCTAACTGTAGCTTTTCTTTCTCACTTAGCAGCTAGATTTTTTAAAGCTCCCGTAACAGTATTTTTCATTCCAGGATTTTTCCCATTAGTACCAGGAGCTGGAATGTATCGAACTGCTTATGCCTTTTTAACAGGAGATACTATAAAAGCAAATTATTATTTATCTAGTACCATTGCAGTTGCTGGAATGATTGCATTAGCCATTTTTACAGTAGACTCTCTATTTCGTTTACATTCCATTTGGAAAAAACATACAAAAAAACGTGATACAAAATAAGTATCACGTTTTTTGATTATTGAAATTCACCTACAGTAATGACTTCATCCGTTGGAAGAACAATTTCTTGAGTGTTTGGATTAAACTCCACAGTATCCGGAGTTACTGATGGTGCAACTTCTGGTGTAATTAATCGTTCATTTTTCTTAGCACGACCTGCTAAAATTGTATCAATCGATGGTGCTGATACTTCAATTTTAGAATGGCTATTTAATAATAAATCCCACTCTTCATTTTTAATCATTTCTAATTGAGATTCCACCATAATTTGTAATCTTTGACGGAACATACGTGTTTCTTTCTTCAACACATCTGTTTCACGATTAATTTCTGTTGCTTTTTCAGCGGCTTCTTTTAATAATCTTTCCGCTTCTTTTTCAGCTTCAAAAATAATAATTTCTGCATCTTTACGAGCATTTTCTTTTAAACGATCAGCAGCTTCTTGCGCTACGATAATTGATTTATTTAATGTTTCTTGAATTGAATTAAAGTATGAAACTTTTTCTTCGTTAAATCTCACACGTTTTTCTAAATCTTTATTTTCACGAATTAATTGTTCAACCGTACGAATGACTTCATCTAAATAATCGTTTACTTCTTCAGGATCATAACCTTTAAATTTTGTAGGAAATTCCTTATTATGAATTTCGATTGGTGTTAACATAATTCCAACTCCTCTTATTTGTTTTTCTCGAGTAGACCTATTTCAAGTTTTATTTTATCCTTTTTTGTCCGTCCCTCTATATTTTTTATCTGTATTCTACCATACCCTCTTATGGAAATAATATCAAGTAATTCAATCATAAAATCAGGACGAATTTCTTCTGCCCAATTAACTTTTACTTTATTACTCTCTACCAATTCCTTCGAGTGCTGTCTAGAAATATGAAAAATGGATGCAATTAATGTATCCAATCGTAAGGAAGACACAATTGCGGTTGTATATGTCCAATGATCAATCGGAACAATTAATTCTGGATATTCTCTTTTATCTATTCGAATACTAATTTTTCCAACCTTTTGAAAATTTTGTTTCAAATAGGGCAACATTTGTTTCGTCAACAATAATTGCCAACGAATACCATCAGAAATAATATCTCCTAATTGGTCACGGTCTATCCCTAAGCCTACCAAAGAACCGAGGATTTGTCCATGACTAATTGAAGAAAATTTAATCGGATAATGAATTTCTATCAATTCAACATCAAATTCATCTATTGTCGGTGTATAAAAATCTGGATAAATCATACCTCTTTTTCGTTCAGCTTCAATATAACCACCTTCAAATTGAAATTTAATTTCATCATACTGACCTACGATTGCTTCAACAATAAATTGTTGTCGTGGATCTAAAAATGGCGTCAATATGGGAGCATATTGTTCTTGACTAGAAACGACCCAAGATTCTACTTTACGAATAAAATCTTGCTCTTCTTTTCTAAAATGTTGAAATATAGACGTATCCATAACTATCACCTAATAAAGTAAAAATTTAACGATTTGAATAATACCAAGTTTTAAAAATTGTAAAAATAATAATCCAAATACAGCTGAAAAACCAAACATCCCAATTCGAATTCGATCAAAATAAGATAAATAAGGTTCACACACAGCTTGTAACCATCTAGCGAATGTCATATTGCGCGCTTGTGGAAACCAAGTACATATAACATACGCACTAATAAGCATCATATAAATATCAATTGCCCGTAACAATAAACGGATAAATTGAAACAATAACATATCTTTCTCCTTAACTTAAATTTATTTCCATTAATAAGAAGAATACTCATCCTCAACAAAAGACCCTTGAACTTGGAAATTCGGTGGTGAGCAGATATAAATATCTTCTCGAATTTGCTGAACATCTCCATTAATGGCATAAGTGACTCCAACGACAAAGTCGATGACTCTTTTCGCATCCGCAACTTCCATTTTTCTAAAGTTAATAATCACTGCTTCACCTTTTAACAAAGCGTCTGCCACACGTTCTGCTTCTGTATAAACCGTTGGTTCCATTACAAGAACTTTTGAAACTTTTTTATTTTGTTGTGCTTGTTGAAAACTAACAACATTAGAAGGAGTTCTTCGGTATTCCTGAACATTTGACTGTTCTTCTTCATACATTTCTTCATCGATTGGTTCATACCCATCATCTGGATCTAAAAATGTTTTAACGCTATTCCAAAATCCCATACTACTCCTCCTTTTCAAACCAAGCGGTTCCTATTCTAATAAAATGAGCGCCTTCTTCAATCGCAATCAGATAATCTTGACTCATCCCCATACTTAATTGCAATAGCTTTTCACTTCTGATTTCTTCAGAAATTTCTTTTAACTCATGAAAATACTGACGAATTTCTTGTTCACTCGCATCAAATGGCGCCATTGTCATGAAGCCAATAATGTCAATCTTTGCATATTGTTTTGCGACTTCAAAAGCTTCAAAAACTTCTTCTTTGGTAAATCCATGTTTTGATTCTTCTCCAGAAACATTGACTTCTAAAAAACATTTCAAAGGGGACTCTAATCGCTTTTCAATTTCTTCCATAATCGATAATCGATCAATCGCATGAAAATACTCAATTCGATTCACAATTTGTTTTACTTTTCTTTTTTGTAATGGCCCAATCAAATGCCAAACAATATCCTCTTGTGGAAATACATTTTGACGTTCTAATAGCTTTTCAACACGATTCTCCGCAAAATGCCGAAATCCAAGAGAATAAACTTCTTGGATTTCTTCATTCGTACGATTTTTAGTTACTATGATAGGACATACTTCTTGTATGTCTCTTGAAACTTTATCGCATGATTGTTGAATGCGAGCTAAAATTTGTTCTGCATTACGTTTAATCATCATATTAGTTTCTATTTCTTCTTCTGAAGAATGGTGGTGTATCTAATGTGTCTTCAGATTCATATTTTGTTTCCACTGGAGCTTCTACGAAACTCTTTTGAGCAAATGGAGAATCTGTTTCTGTAGTTGTTTCACGAACAGTTGCTTCACGGCGGATATCCCAATCTCCAAAAATATCTTTTTCAGGTTGTTTTTCTTCAACTACTGCTTTTTTCTTTGGTGTTACTTGTTTTTCTTGGAATGTTTGTGGGTTATTTCCAATTTCTTTTGTTGAAGCAGGTGCTGTTGGTGTTAATGTTGGACGGCTAGTACGCGCTGTTGTTTTTTTAGAAGATTTATGCTCTTCATCGATTCCAGTAGCGATAACTGTTACAATAACTTCGTCTCCTAGATTTTCATTAATAGATGTACCAAAGATAATATTAACATCATTTGTTGCAGCTGCTGCTACAATATCAGAAGCATCTTGTGCTTCGAATAATGTTAAATCAGATCCACCTGTAATGTTTAATAAAATTTGTTCTGCT
Organism: uncultured Granulicatella sp.; assembly: GCA_963529535.1. GTDB lineage: Bacteria > Bacillota > Bacilli > Lactobacillales > Aerococcaceae > Granulicatella. The sequence continues at coordinate 13,673 of CAUSAK010000008.1, forward strand.
CCATCAATTGAAACTTCTAATAGTGGAGAAGAAATAGCTTTTTTCGTTGCTTCTGCAGTACGGTTTTCACCACTAGCAACTCCGATACCCATTAATGCAGAACCTTGATCTTTCATAACGGTTTTCACGTCAGCAAAGTCTAAATTTACATAGCCAGGTGCAATAATTAAATCAGAAATCCCTTGTACCCCTTGACGTAATACATTGTCTGCTTCACGGAACGCTTCTAACATTGGAGTCTTTTTATCTACGATTTCTAATAATCGGTTGTTTGAAATTGTTACTAATGTATCCACATTTGCTTTCATTTGAGCAACCCCTTCAGCTGCATAACGACCACGTTTTGGTCCTTCAAAGCTGAATGGACGAGTCACAACCCCAACCGTTAAAGCTCCTAAATCTTTTGCAATACGAGCTACGATTGGTGCTGCACCAGTACCAGTTCCGCCACCCATACCAGCTGTAACGAAAATTAAATCCGCTCCTGATAAAGCTTCACGAATACGTTCTTCACTTTCCTCTGCAGCTTTTAATCCGATATCAGGTAATGAACCTGCTCCTAAGCCTTTTGTTAATTTAGGCCCTAATTGAATTTTAGTTTCTGCTTTAGAATTTGCTAAAGCTTGTGTGTCGGTATTTGCAACAATAAACTCAACGCCTTGTACGCCTTCAGCAATCATACGATTTACAGCATTATTTCCTGCTCCCCCAACACCAATGACTTTAATGACAGCGCCTTGTAAATTTGTATCAAATTCGAATTCCATTCTTTTTCCTCCTTAGATTATAACTAGTCAATGAACATTTTGAAGAAGTTTTTCACCTTATCTCCAAAATTTTCTGATTCAGTTTCTTGTGTTTCTTGCGCATCCGGAATTGTTTTTTCTACTGGTTGCGGTGTTATTTCTGCAACTGGACGGCTAGTTAAAGGTGTTACTCTTTTTTCTGAAGTTAACTTACCTTGTTGCGCAATACGGTGCACATCATCTAATGATGCAGCATATTGAATTAATCCCATACTGGTTGCATAAATTGGATTTCTCATTCCCATTTGTTCAGGGATATAAGTTTTCACATTTACTCCGAAAATTTCTTGAGCTAATTCAAGTACACCTGCCATAGAAGATGCTCCACCTGTTAAAACGATTCCTCCTGGTAAGCTCAATGCATCTACTTGCTCTAAAGCACGTTTGATTGTTTCAAAAATTTGAACTTCTCTAGCTTCAATAATTTCTGATAAATAATGTTCGTCGACTTTAACAGGGTCTTTCTTCCCGATTGTTTCAACTGGGAAAAATTCATCTTCAGAAGTTTCAGTAGAAATGGCATAACCATATTCACGTTTGATGCGTTCTGCATTTTCAAAACTTGCATTCAAGATAACAGAGATATCTTTTGTTACGAAATCTCCACCTTCTTGGTCTACGTATGAGAATTTTAACTGATGATCATGCATTACTGAAGCACTTGTTTGTCCGCCACCCATGTCGATTAAGATTGTACCAAATTCACGTTCGCCAGCAGACATCGCTACTTGACTAATAGCAAGTGGTTGAATCACCATTTCTTCAATATTCAACCCTGCTTTATCAATACAACGTTTAATATTATGAACAATTGTTTTCGGCCCAGTAATCATACTTGCATATAATTCTAAACGAACTCCAATCATTCCACGAGGATCTTTAATTCCATCGAATCCATCCACGATAAATTCTTCAGGAATGACAGAAATAATTTCTCTTTCAGGTGCAACTGAGCGAACTTTTGCTGCTGAAATGACATTATGAACATCAATATCTGTAATTTCACGATTTTCACTTGATACAGCAATCATTCCATGACATGGCTCAATTGAAATTTGATTACTTGGGATTCCTACGATAACATCTTGAATTTGAATATTTGATTTTTGTTCTGCTTGTTTAACGGCTTTTTTAATAGATTCAACAGTTTCATCGATATCTACAATTACTCCCCGACTTAGTCCTTGAGATTTTTCATTGCCGACTCCAATAATGTTTAATTGTCCACGAATATATTCTGCAACAACAACTTTAATTGAAGTGGTTCCAATATCTAAACTCACATAAATTCCTTGATTTTTCACGTTTATTGAAACCTCCTACTAATATTTTAATTCACATTTTATAAATAATTATACTCTTTTATTTTAACATACTTCTTTACAGTTAAGAAAACATTTGTCTTTTTTCTTTAAAAAATTTTTAGATTATTGAGCATTTAAGTCAGGTGTATAAAAAATTCCTACTTCCATATCTATCGTCCCAGATTTTTTTGGCAACTGTTTTAAAATACTTGGATAATAATTCAATTTATCTCCTATATCTTTTAATGTTCCAATAACCTCTATTCCATCCTTCATTTTTAATTCAAGTTTTAAAGGCTTTTGTTCTGGATCAATGTAATGAATTTGATGAATCATTTGAATGACACTTGGATCAGTTTTTTCCAATTGAGCAGCTAACTGTCCTCTTGAATCCTCTGTGAAATTAATTAATTCTGGATAATTCTCTTTATTTATTGGCTCATCCGATTGAATCGATTGAGAATCCACTAACAATTCTTTATACTGACCTTCCTCATTATAATATCCAATAGCAGGATTTTCTAAAATCGTTAATTGAATTGTATTGAATCCAGATAATGTTACTGAAGCATCTTTAATTTTAGGATTTCTTTTAGTAAGTCTTGTTTTTATAACTTCATGTTCTGCCAAAATCCCCCAAATGCTTTTTCCTTTTTTTATTCCAGCTTGTTCTCTAATTGTTTCTAATGCAACCTGTCGATTCCCATACACTAAAATCTCTTTTGGTTTTGATAATGGAGATATAAAATAAATGCTCCAAAACATACTCGCAAGAAAAATCCATCCCAAAAATCTCATTTCTAATCGTTCAAAAGAAAAAATCTTTTTTATGATTTGAACAGGATTTTTTTGGGGAACCTCCTCATTTATCTGGAGTGGAGGAGGCGAAGAAGTTGAAGCTTTTTTAAAAAATTTCATAAGACTCCTCCTTTATCATACTATATAATTTCATGAATCATACTTGTTAATCTTGAACTTGCATCTGTAATTCCCATTTTCTTTGCTGAAGCAGCCATTGCTTCTTTTTTATGAGAATCAACTAAAATTTCATCAATTTCAGCTAACATTGTTTGAGCATTCAACTGTTTTTCCAAAATTATCGTTGCTGCGCCTTGATCAACTAATGATCGTGCGTTGGCTTCTTGATGATTATTTGTGACATAAGGACTTGGTATTAAAATACTTGCTAACCCTAATGCTGTTAATTCTGTTAAAGTCGTCGCTCCACTACGACAAACCACTAAATCCACATTTTGGAATAATTGTGGCATATCTTTAATATACGGAAAAACAGAAACATTTGGCAATGATTTTTCCATCTTTGTAATCTTATGGTTGATTTTGTCATAATGCACTTCTCCTGTAACCATTATGACATGATAATTTTTATCTGCAAATCCTTCTAACGCTTCGACAAACACTTCATTCATTCGCTCTGAACCACGACTTCCACCAAAAATTACAACAATTGGAAAGTCTGTCTGAACTCCTATTGAAGCTAAGTAATCAGGATTTTTCTTAATTTCTACAACTTCTTGTCCTCTAGGATTTCCTGTTAAAACAACTTTATTACTGTACGATGCAAAATCTTTTTTTACATCTTCAAAGCAAATGGCAATTTTGTTGACCCATTTTGCTAAAAATTTATTTGTAATTCCTGCAACACTATTCTGTTCATGAATAATCGTTGGAATTTCCAATAAACTTGCGGCAAATAATACAGGTGCACAAACATAACCGCCAGTACCAATGACAACATCTGGTTTAAATTCTTTTAAAATTTTTCTTGCTTTAATGACACTTGTTATCATATAGTAGGCTGTTTTTAAATTTTCTAATGAAAGCGAACGTTTTAACCCTTCGATTTTAATAGATTCAAATGCATATCCTGCTTGTGGAACAATTTTACTTTCTAATCCACGTTTGGTTCCAATGTATAAATATTCTACATCTTCTTGTGTTTCTAAATATCTCATAAATGCAAGGGCAGGATAAATATGACCTCCTGTCCCTCCACCAGATACGACAACTCTCATGAATGTCTCCTCTTTCTTATAAATTCTCTACAACTTGAATAAATTCATCTCCACGAATTTCAAAGCTTTTGAATTGATCCCAACTTGCACAAGCTGGTGATAATAAAATAATATCGTCTTCTTTACTAATTTCATAAGCTTTTTTAGTTGCTTCTTCTAATGTATTCACAACTTCAATAACAGGAACGCCTGCAATTTTCGCAGCTTCTTGTAATTTCTCTTTTGTTTCTCCATACAAAACAATTCCAGATACAGATGTTAAATCGGGAACTAATTCATCAAAACCATTTTTTCTATCTAAGCCACCCGCAATTAAAATGACCGATTGATTGTCAAAGCTGCGCAATGCTGTTTGAGTTGCAACAATGTTGGTAGCTTTTGAATCATTGTAGAAACGTCTTTTATTGACTTCTTTTACAAATTGAGTACGATGTTTTACACCATGGAAATTTTGTACAGCTTTTTGAATTCCCTCATTTGTAGCTCCTGCTAATTTAGCAATTGCAACTGCTGCTAATACATTTTCAACATTTTGCGTTCCAGGAACTTGAATCGTTGAAGCAGGAATCACTTTTTCGCCATTAAAGCAAATATAATCCCCTTCAACCCAAGCACCAAACTCTAAAACATTTTTTCTACTAAATGGAACTAATGTTGCTTTTGTATAATCTTCAATTAATGTAATTAATTCAGGATAATCGGCATTATAGACTAAATAGTCTTCTTCCGTCTGATTTTTTGTTATTTGAAGTTTTGCTTTAATATATTCTTCTCGAGTCCCGTGATAATCTAAATGCGCACTGAAGATATTTACAATACACGCAAATTTCGGTTTGAATTGATCAATTCCCATTAATTGGAAACTACTTAATTCTGAAACATAAATATCTTCTTTTGTTGATTGTTCTGCTAATTGAGATAAGGGTATTCCAATATTTCCTGCAGCAAAAACTTGACGTTCAGGGAAAGATTCTTTCAACATTAAACTAGCTAATGTCGTCGTTGTTGTTTTTCCATTTGAGCCAGTAATTCCAATCATTAAACCTTCTAATAACTGATACGCAATTTCAACTTCTGTATATACTGGAATCCCTTTTTTTATTGCAGCTTCTACCATGCAATTATGGTATGGAATCCCCGGATTTTTCACAACAAAGTCAAAATATTCTTCTAATAAATCCACTGGATGCGAACCTGCTAAAACACGAATGCCTTCTTCAATTAAACTTTTTGCATCTGGATTTTCTTCTAAAGGAATACGATCATTAACCGTCACCATAGCTCCTTGATGTAATAATAATTTGGCAACTGCCACTCCGCTTTTAGCTAATCCAATAACCAATACTCTTTTATGTTCATAAATTTTTTTATTTAGCACCTAATATGCCCCCTAAATTTATTTCAATATGTATATGGCAGTATACACTGCCCAAAAATATGTATGAAAAGCTATGATAGCTTTTCTAAATCAATGCTAATGTAATCAGCGTTCCAATTAATCCAACTAAGCTGAACACTACTACAATCTTTACTTCTTTCCATCCACACATTTCAAAGTGATGGTGAATTGGGCTCATCTTAAACACACGTTTCCCTGTTAATTTAAACGATGCCACTTGAATAATCACACTTGCTGTTTCTAATACGAATACAATCCCAATTCCTAGTAAACTCCATTCATGATGAAGCATTAAAGAAATAATGGCTAAACCAGCCCCTAACGCTAGAGAACCAACATCGCCCATAAAAATTTTAGCAGGTTTCCAGTTGAAAATTAAAAATCCAATCAATCCACCTACAACACTAAAACAGAACAATGCAATTTCTGCTTGATTCGTTTGAATCGCTAAAAATGCATACGTTACATAAGCAACAATGGAAGTTGAAGTAGCAAGTCCATCTAGCCCATCTGTTAAATTCACCGCATTTGAAAATCCTGTAATCCAAATGATGGTAAAAATGGCAAATAATACTAAGCTATGTACTTCACCAACAAATGGAATATAAATTAATGGGGCACGTCCACTTAATAAGAATAAAGCTACAAAAACAGCTGATCCTAATATTTGTAAAATAAATTTTTGATGGCTTTTCAATCCTTGATTTTGTTTTCTAAACACTTTAATAAAATCATCAAAGAATCCGATTCCACCAAAAAAAACAAATCCAATGACGCCACTTAATAATGTGAAATTAAAATGTCCGAATAATCCTCCAAGAACTAAACTGACAATTCCAATCATCATTAAGAAGATAAAACCTCCCATAGTCGGTGTTCCGCTTTTGGCTTTATGCCAAGATGGGCCGTCTTCTAAAGTTGTTTGTCCAAACTGATTCATTCTCATGAAATGTATAAATTTTGGTTCAACAAATACGGTTGCTAACAACGTTGATCCTAATACTAATAATAATTGTAATGCCATCATTTTCTCCTTTTTATAAATCCTCTAATAATGATTCAACAACTGCAATTTCATTATAAGGATATTCTATTTCACCAATAATTTGATAGACTTCAACGCCTTTTCCAGCAAGTAAAACAACATCATTCTTTTTTGCTAATTGAAGCGCCTTTTCAATGGCTTCTTCTCTTTTATCGATACATTCATAGGAAACAGATTCCTTATCTATTGCACTTAACAATCCTTTATAAATATTTTCTAAAGGCTCCGTTCTTGGATTATCTGCCGTAAAGACAACATGGTCTGATTTCGTCAATGCAATTTTCCCTAATTCTGGTCTCATGCTAGAATCACGATTCCCGCCACTATGTCCAACAACTGTAATAATCTTTCCATGAGGAATTTGAGCAAGTGAATCCAATACATTTTCCAATCCATCTGGAGTATGAGCAAAATCTACAATCACTTGGAAATTCTGTCCTTTATCGACTGTTTGCATTCGACCAGGAACCCCTCTGAATGCTTGAATTTTTTCCAAAATTTCATTTATTGGAACTCCATAAACAAAAGCAACGGCAATTGCGGCTAACATATTATAAACGTTAAAATTACCTAATAAAGGCATATCTACAACATATCGTTCTTGTTGTTGGATGACTAAATCAAAGTATGTATGACCATTTTCAACACGAAGTTTCTCTGCTCTAAAATCAGCATTCTCTTTTATCCCATAACTAATCACTTGAACAGGTGTGGAATATTCCAATTGTCTAAACTGTGCATCATCTGCATTTAAAATCGCCACTTTAGGTTTACGATTTTCCCCAACAAAATTCCCTAATTGTGAGAATAATAAACTTTTCGCATGACCATATTGTTCCATTGTTTTATGCAAGTCTAAATGCTCATGGGTTAAATTGGTAAAGACAACGCAATCATAATCAATGCCCCAAACACGTCCTAATTGCAAAGCATGAGAAGACACTTCCATGATACACGTTTCTCCACCTATTTCTTTTAACTCTTGAAAAGTTTCATGTAATGTTAAAATTTCTGGAGTCGTATTATGCGTTGGAATAATTTTTTCTCCAATTTTACGATAAATTGTTCCTATCACCGCTGTAGGCTGATAGCGGTGCTCTAAGAGAGCATCAATCATATATGTTACAGATGTTTTCCCATTTGTTCCAGTCACACCAATCATTTGTAACGATTGAGTAGGATAGGCATAAAAATGATTTGCCATTAACGCCATTACTCTAGTCACATCTTTTACATAAATCACTGGAGTCTCTCCTACTTGATCTTGTATTGGTTTACTGGCTACAAAAGCAACTGCGCCTTTTTCTTTTGCCATTGCTGCAAATTGATGTCCATCCACTGTCACTCCATCAATACAGAAAAACAATGTATTAGGACGGACTTTTCTTGAATCTTGTGCTAAATAATCAATCGTTACGGCTGATAAATCGCCAACTATTTTTTTTAGATAAATTAATTGAGCTAATTCTGATGCTAACACCACTAAATTCCTCCTTTTATTGCGTTAATCGACTATAATCTAACGCACGTTTCATCATTGGATTAAAGATTTCTTTAATTAATGTACTTCCTCCAACTCCATACGGATTAATTTGAGGTTGTTTTAATGTAATATATAAAATATACTTCGGATCACTTGCAGGAGCAAAGCCAACTACTGAATAAATATAATTACTACCATACGAATAATATTTTCCTGTTTCTGGATTTACTAATTCGGCAGTTCCTGTTTTTGCAGCTACTTCTTCTCCTTCAATATTAAAAGCAACAGCGGTTCCATCTTTCATTTTTGTAGCTTGATGTAAATATTCTAAAGTTTTCTTTGCCGCTTCTGGTTTAATCACTTGCCCTAAAGAATTTTCCGTAAAATTAACGGTTGTATTTGTAGCCTGTCTATATTCATGGTCGACAATTCTTAATTTCTTCATTTCTCCTTGGTTTGCAATGGCTGTAAATGCTTGTACCATTTGAAAAGCTGTCACAGAAATCCCTTGCCCAAATCCTGTTGTTAATTGTTGTAAATAAGAATTATATGAATTCAAACCTGTTACTTCATTTAAAAACCCAGACTGTGTGCTTTGACCAAATCCGAATAAATCTAAATATTGTTTCCATTTTTCTACACCGATTTTTTGAATAACATGTACAAACGCAACATTACTCGAATGAGCCAATCCTTCTAAATAAGAAATTCTCCCCCATCCCACTTTGTTATAATCTCGAACTAAATCTTTAAAAATTTGAACTTTTCCTGAATCATATGTTTCGTTTGGATCAAACACACCTTCATTAATAGCTGCAGCAAGTGCTAACACTTTCATTGTAGATCCCGGCTCATACGCCTCATCGGTTAACAAGTTATTCCACATTGTAGAAATTCCTTTTTTAGTAGTTCCATTAAATGTTGGTCTTTGAGTCGCAGCAATAATATTTCCTGTTTTTGGATCAACTAACATCGCTGTTAATTGTTTTGGTAAATATTTTTCATCCACTTGAGTCACTAATGATTCTAAATAGGTCTGCATTTTTTTATCCAAAGTTAAGTATAAATCATTGCCATCTTTGGGTTGTTGAGTTACATGTTCGCTTCCAGGAATTATATATCCATTTCCATCTAATCTTGAAACCACTTCGCCCGGCTTTCCTGTTAAAGTAGTATTATACAACCCTTCAATTCCCATTTTCCCAACTAATTGCTCAACAGATTTCCCATCTATTTCTTCTTTTTCAACATCTGTATATCCAATTAAGTGCGACGCAAAAATCCCATTAGGATAATAACGAGAAAGATTTTCAGTAAATTTTATTCCCGGTAAAGATTCTTTTTCTATTTTTTCTTTCGTTTCAACAGATAAATTTTTCCCTGCATTCCCAAATTCAACTTGAGCAACATTTTTCTGAGATAAAATTTTCTCAATTTCCGATTCTTTCATATCAATATATTTTGCAAGAATTTGAGCAGTTTTACTCACATCTTGAACAAAATCATTTTTGCCTTTATCCCATTTATCTGTCAAAACAGCAAATAGTGAATAATTAGTAGCGTCAACCGCAATAGGGCTTCCGCTAGCATCATAAATATTTCCTCTTTTCGACTTCAACAATGTCGTATGTGTTAATTTCTTATCCAATTCTCCTCGCAAATCAACTCCATGACTTTGCCCCAATGCCATTATTTTGAAAAAATGGATAGAAAAAATGAGAAATAGGAAGAATGCGATTGCCATCAAGCAATGTATCGCAATCTTTCTATTTCCCATATATTCCTTAATTTTATTTAATTTCATCTTCCAACATTCCTTACATTATTTTCACCCATCTGTAATCCTTGTTCTTTTGCAATACGATTCACACGATCATATTGTGATAATTCTTGCGCCGATTGTAATAATGTATCATTTTTCCTTTGCATTAATGTTGTATTCGTTTGAATATCTTGTAACTGACGATTTTTATTCGCTACCGCCATTGAACTAATAACCGTTAGTAATCCCATAAAAACAATCATTATTATCGAAACGCTTATATTTCGTACATAGTTAACTTTAACCTTTTCTTGTGGAATAGCGATTACTGTTTTATCTGTATAAGTATTCGGAAAGGCTTCTTTGACTACGACTGTTGAATTTACATCAATGATTTGTTTTGCTAATGCCATCAAAAAACGCCCCCTTTTCTTCTTATTTTACACGTTCAATTACTCGTAGTTTCGCGCTTTGTGAACGTGAATTTCCTTGCATTTCTTCTTCTGTTGGCAAAATTGGTTTTCTTGTAATCAATTTAAAATTCGCACTTTCTAACTGAACTGGTAAAATTGGCAAATTTTTAGGTCCTTGTTCAACAGTGCTTTGTTGTTTAAACATCGTCTTTACAATACGGTCTTCTAAAGAGTGGAAAGAAATCACACTAATTCTTCCACCAGGTTTTAATAATTCAAATGCTTGTTCTAGCGAATCTTCCACTGCTGCTAATTCATCATTTACAGCAATACGAACCGCTTGGAAAATTCTTTTAGCGGGATGTCCACCTTTTCTTCTTGCAGCAGCAGGAATACTATCTCGAATAATATCCACTAATTCTCCAGTTGTTTCAATTTCATGGTCTTGGCGAATCCGTTCAATATTTTTTGCAATTTGTTTCGAGAATTTTTCCTCTCCATAACGGTAGAAAATTCGAACTAATTCATCATAACTCCACTCATTAATAATCTCTTTTGCAGTTAATGGCGCTGTTTGATCCATTCGCATATCTAAAATAGCATTTTGATGATAACTAAATCCTCTCTCAATTTGATCTAATTGTGGAGAAGATACTCCTAAATCATACAAAATTCCATCTACTTTTTGGATTCCCAATTCATATAATTTTTGTTGAATCTTTCTAAAATTCGCATGAATAAACGTCACTTTTCCTTCATCAACAAATTTTCCCAATCGGATTTTGGCATTATCAATAGCATTCATGTCTTGATCAAAACAAAACAAGTGCCCGGTCGTTAGTTGACTTAATAAATATTCACTATGCCCTGCTCCACCTAATGTACAATCTACATAAATTCCGTCCGGTTTTACTTCAAGGTTGTCCACTGTTTCATGTAGCAATACGGTTACATGTTTAAACATTCTCTATTAATATCCTTTCTAAAATCCGAAATCAGCCATTTGTTCTGCTAATTCTTCAAAATTCTCTTCAGTTTCAGCGATATATGCTTTCCAACGTTCTTCATCCCAAATTTCAATACGATCATTTACACCAATAACTCGACAGTTTTTTACTAATCCTGCATGTTCTCGTAACGTTGGTGTGATATTAATGCGTCCTTGTTTATCAAACTCTACTTCACTCGCAGCAGAATTAAAGAAACGAGCAAATGCACGAGCGTCTTTTTTCGATTGAGGTAATTCACTCAACTTTTGACGAAGCAATTGCCATTGATCAAGAGGATAGCCGTATAAACAGCCATCTAGTCCACGTGTTACAACAAAAGTGAATCCTAAATCTTCACGAAATTTCGCTGGAACAATCATTCGTCCCTTAGCATCTATTGTGTGTTGATATTCACCGATTAACATCCAGACTCCTCCTATCATTCATTAATTAAACATAGTTTACCACACTCCCCCACTTTTCACCACTTTTTTATTAAAAAAGTTGAAAAATATTTTTCAACCACCACTTCTTCTTATTATTTTTCCACTTGAGATACTTTAAATTTCTTTCTTATCAAAATTTTTATCCTTTATTTAACCATCTATAACATCTACGTTTACGAAATATTTTAATTCAAAACAAAAAGCACTTAATCTTTTCGACTAAGTGCTCAGTATTCTTACAAAATAAATCTAAAAAACTAAAAAATACACACATTGCATGAATAATATCATATATCCAACAAAAAATACTAAAAATAATAACGAAAAAAAGCGATACAAAAATGGCCTCCAAACAAACTCTTGTGTATTTCTATTTAAAAATAATAAAACCATTCCTATGATACAACAAAACAACAGCATCCATGGCATTTGAGAATAGCCAAAAACTATCTGACACAAAATCTCATAACTTACAATTAGTAAAGGTAACATTACTTCTCGTATCGTCACAAAAAAGGTCTGTGAAAAATAAATTCTTGGTCCAAAAAAATATTTCAATATAAAATATGTGGCGATAATTGCAGTTATCAATAGCAATGATAATAATTCCATTTTCTTCTCCTGACTAAAAATAATAATTTTCTATTTTTATCAGATTAAGGTCTATTTTTGTGTAAAAACTCCTTAATCCCTAAGATCCAATTTAATGATGTGGCTAAAAATAAAAATTCTCCTGGTCCAATATAATGAATCCCCAACAAATCCATCATGGCATAAATCAATACGGGAAGCACTGCTGCTCCCAACGTTAATTGCCAGCCAATCTGTTTAGGAAATTGAATATATACTTTCATTAATAACACCGCTAATACTTTAACAAGAAAAGAAACAAGCCACAAAATCATAAATAAATAGACTGTGTTAAAAAGAAAATACAGTATAAAAATAATAAATAAACTAATCCATATCGTTTGTTGAAACATTTTGGTTGCCTGTATGAAAAATTCTTTATTAATTCCTTCTAATTGATTGAACTCTATTTTTTGATGATTCAAGTTCGTCTCCAAATATAATCCATCTTTCAATAATGCAAAAACAGGCATACTATCAGACGTTTCATTGAATAAATTTTCACTCGTTGTTTTTCCACTTTCATCGAAAACAAATACTAAATAATCCGTTTTATAAATAAACCCTTTATCTTTTTCTTTTGTAGTAAATTGATGATTTTTCACTTCAAATTCTGGCATTCGTTGAGCAATTTCTTCTAAATCACTTCCTAATGTTTGAAATAATGCATTCATTTGAATCATCCCTGGCAACATTAACCATAAGGTTAATAAAAAAAACATGCGTTTTGAGGACTTCATAGGTTTTTCAATAATCTTCCATAACTGTCTTGGGTTAAAAATCGTTAACCTCAAGAATTCTTTTAACGTCATTCCATACACTCCTATTGATTCAATTACTTAGTTTAATCTAACACATTTCACTTCCTACATGCAAGAAATGCCCTCTATTCTCCCTCTCTATTCAGGTAAACCATTTTAAAATCATTCTCAGTTTAATTTATTAGACATTTTTTTCATTATAATTTACACTGGAAAAGAAATCTGAACTAGGAGGCATTCATTATGCAAGAACAAAAAGTACTCATTACTTTTTTTGGTGCAACAGGTGATTTAGCGAGTCGAAAATTATATCCTGCACTTTTTCGTTTATTTCAAAAAGGATTTATTCGCAACCATTTTGCAGTCATTGGTACAGCACGTCGTGAATGGACAAATGAATATTTTCGTGAAGTAGTTGTAAAATCTATTCAACATTTAACAGAAGATGCAACACAAATTGAAGAGTTTGTTAATCACTTTTATTATCAGGCACATAATGTAACGGATACCCATCATTATGTTGTATTGAAAAAACTATCTGAAACATTAGATCAACAATATGGAATCGAAGGAAACAGAATTTTCTATTTAGCAATGGCTCCTTCGTTTTTTGGAACAATCACTCAACATTTAAAAGAAGAAAATCTGTTAACTAACGAAGGTTATAATCGTTTAATTATTGAAAAACCATTTGGGAAAGACTATATCTCAGCTCAAACTTTAAATGAACAATTACGTCATTCTTTTGATGAAAATCAAATTTATCGTATCGACCACTATTTAGGAAAAGAAATGATTCAAAATATTACTGCTGTTCGTTTTGCAAATCGTGTATTTGAAACAATGTGGAATAGAGAGCATATTGATAATATTCAAATTACACTAGCCGAACAAGTTGGAGTTGAAGAACGTGGTGGATATTATGAAACAAGTGGCGCTTTAAGAGATATGGTACAAAATCATATTTTACAAATTTTAGCTTTAGTGGCAATGGAACCTCCTCAAAATTTTGAAGAAGTCCGAAAAAATAAAATTCATGTTTTAGAACAATTACGTCATTACTCTCCTGAAGAAGTTTCCAAAAATTTTGTTCGTGGACAATATGGACCATCATTAGACAATACCTTACCTGGATACCGTCAAGATCAGAACGTTGCGGATGATTCTAATATGGAAACCTATGTGGCTGGTAAAATTTTTATCGAAAATGAACGTTGGAAAGATGTCCCTTTCTATGTTCGTACCGGTAAAAACTTAGATTCTAAAACTACTGTCATTGATGTTGTTTTCAAAGGCGCTGAATCTCCATTATTTGAACAAGAAACAAAAGGGAAATGTGCCTCTAATAGAATTTCTATTCACATTACTCCAAAAGAAGGATTTTGCTTTATCATCAATTCAAAAGCAATAGGAAATACTTACGGGCTTCAAACAAGCCATTTAGAAAAGATCTTTGATAAGAGTTTTGGAATTAATAGTCCGGAAGCTTATGAGCGTTTAATTTTAGATTGTATGGAAGGCGATATGACAAACTTCACTCATTGGGAAGAAGTAGCTGCTTCATGGAAATTTGTTGACCAAATTCGTCAAACTTGGGACAATGAAATTCCTAGCCAATTTCCTAATTATCCCGCAGGTTCATCTGGACCACAAGAAAGTTTTGATTTATTAGCAAAAGACGGACGTTGTTGGGTACAAAAATAAACATGACAAAAAGAGTTAGAGAAAAATTTCCCTAACTCTTTTTTAATTGAACAAATGTAATACAGTAATATAGCCAAGCCTCATCTTTATCGCTCTCACATATAGTCAAGTAAAGCACGAAAGACTTGACGCCATAGTACGAGCAATAGAATCTGTATCACAGATTCTATTGCAGGAAAAGTTGAGACCCTAGGCTCAACTTTTAGCCAAGAGACTCACACAGTGAGGCTACTGGCGTCCTAGTACTACCTCAGTCAAGTCTATTCGTTAAACAAATTAATTCTTGTACATAGTCTCCAATAGTCTCAATTGTATTTCTCAATGGCGCATCCGTAGAAACATCTACCCCTGCAGCCTTAGCAAGCTCTTCTGCAGATTTAGAACCACCCATTTTAAGAACTTCTACCCAATCTACAGCTTTATCAGGATTCTCTTGAATCATTTTAGCAACTTGAGTTCCGATTGTTAATCCAGCAGAATAAGTATAAGAATATAATCCCATATAATAATGCGGCTGTCTCATCCAAGTTAATTCCGCACCCTCTGTTAACACCACAGAATCTCCCCAGAATTGTTCCAATGTTTGACGATAAATTTGGTTCAATGTTTCCGTATCTAAATTTTTACCCTCATCGACTAATCGATACACTTCTCTTTGATAGTGTGCTTCTAATAAATGCGTCACAAAATTATGGTAATACGTTTTACCAATAATTTGCGAAATAATCCAACGTTTCATTCTAGCATCTGTTGCATTTTGCAATAAATAATTTTCCACTAATAACTCATTAGCCGTAGATGGTGCTTCAACAAAATACATTGATGGTCTAGATAATTGAATATTTTGATATTGATGCGCTAATTGGAAATGTCCAGCGTGACCTAATTCGTGTGCTAATGTCATCACATCATTCATACTTTCCGTAAAGAACATTAAAATAAATGAGTTTGCTCCATAAGGAGATGCACAAAATGCTCCTGTACGTTTCCCAATGGTTTCCGCATAATCAATCCATCGCTCGTCAAAAGCTTTTTTCATAATTGCTAGATAAGATTCGCCTAATGGTTTTAATCCATCCAAAATATATGATTTTGCTTCTTCATAGCTCACTTTTGGTGCAAAATGAGGGTCTACTTCTAATTTTAAATCTTCATAACGTACTTCATCTAACTGATAAATTTTTCCAATTAATTGAGCATACCTTCTCATAATCGGTGCTAAATGTTCCATAATTAAATCAATTTGACGATAATATAATTCTCTAGAAACTTTTTGGCGATCTAGTAAATAATCAATGACTGAATCAAATCCTCTTAAAGTCGCCATTGTTTTTTCTTTTTGAACTTGAGCATTATAAGCAGAAGCTGTACTATGCTCATATTTACGTAATGTATTTGAAAATACTTCAAAAGCTTTTCTTCTTAAACTTGTGTTTTCATCTGACTCTAAACGTTTTTCAAAACTATTGTATGTCATTTCAAATTCTTTTCCTTCTACTTCAAAATTAGGGAATTGAATATCTTTGAATTTAATATCATTATAATTTTGATAAGGGAAGTCTAATGTGTTTCCTAACGCTGCTAATACAGATTCTACCTCTTTTGATAATAAATGTTGTTTATCTTCTAATAATCTTTCCAGATAAATGTTATTTTCTGGATTTTTTGAAGCTTCTGCTAATAACTCTTCCTCTAATTGACTTAATTCTGGTGAGAAGAAACTTAATGTTGCATCGCATTCTGCTACTACTTTTCTTGTTCGTGCTAAACGATTTTGTGCTTGTCTATCTTTTGTATTTGCATTGACTGCTAAACTTGCATATTGAACAATTTTTCCACGTAATTCTAAAATTTCACGATAATCTGCTAAACTTCGATGAATCGCATCTACAGTGTTTATTTGATTTTCAAATGTTTTACAGAAATTTTCTACCAACTGTTTATAGAATTCAATAGACCTTTTATAATTCTCTTCTGTTTTGAATAATAATGTTAAATCCCATGTTTGTTCTACTGGAACTTCTGTTCTTTCTTTCATATAATCACCTCGTTTTAGAATACTACTATTGTAGAACGAATGATACAGGCTGTCAAAAGTACTTCTCCACAAAAAAGAGGCTAGGAAATTCCTAGCCTCGTAATTTATGATAAAATTATAGTTTTACAACATTAGCTGCTTGAGGACCACGTGCGCCTTCTTCAACTTCGAATTCAACAGCTTGGCCTTCGTCTAATGATTTGTATCCTTCTGATTGGATAGCTGAGAAGTGTACGAATACATCACTTCCGTCTTCGCGTTCAATAAATCCAAAACCTTTTTCCGCGTTAAACCATTTTACTTTACCTTGTTCCATGAACATTTCCTCCTTGTGCCAAAAGCACGGTTATTCATATTTCTGCTTGTGGTTCAAAAAGGAGTTCTTAAATATCCATTTCTTTCCCTAACAAAAACACTATGGTCATTATACCATATTTGAAAGCCTTTTACAAGTCTATTTCCGAACAAATTTAGAAAAGCTCTCAAATGATTCCTTAATAAAATAATGAAAAGAGTGAAAAAATACGAAAATTTTCACTCTTTTCATTTGAAATGTTATGGTTTTTCAGATAATTGTTTAATTTGTTGCTCTAATTGCTCAATTTTTAACTCTTGCTGTTGAATTTGCTCTTTTAATTGAATCACTTCTTCTCGATAAGCCTCCATTGGTGTTTTCGTACGATTGGATACCATATTGAACAAATATACTACTCCGAATAATACAATGATGATAAATAATAAATAGAGCCAACTAGTATTTTTCCGTGAATATTTTGCCAATGAATCACCTAATTCTTTTAATTCATCATTTTGTGGACTTAGGTTATGTTCAGTCATTTCCTTCTATCCCCCTTCATTTCCTTTTATCATAGGAAGTATACCATAAAGTTTAAGAAAACGGTAATTCCTTGGATAATTGTGTCATTGTTT
The DNA here is from genome assembly GCA_963529535.1 of uncultured Granulicatella sp. GTDB lineage: Bacteria > Bacillota > Bacilli > Lactobacillales > Aerococcaceae > Granulicatella. Next base: position 31,419 of record CAUSAK010000008.1, read on the forward strand.
CAAATCTTTCTCCAACTAATCCTTCATCACAAACTACAATTAAAATATCTCCAGGTCTTAAAACCGTATCTCCTCTGGTGATTTCTTCTTTTGCTCCTCTTCTTACAGTCGCAATAACGATATCTTTTGGCCACGGAATATCTCGAATCATTTTTCCTACTAAAGGACTTTCTACCATTACCGGTACTTCAAATGTTGTTCGTTTCCCTTTTGTTTCATGAGGATGTTCTGAATCTAAACGTTCTGCTAAAATTTCATAAATTGGCCCCATCTTCAAATAGTCAGCTACAATATAAGCTGTCAACGTACAAATTCCCAATGGCATTAATTGGTTTAATCCTCCAACCATTTCTGTCACTAATAATAAAGCTGTTAAAGGAGCTTTCCCAATTGCTGAAAAATACCCCGCCATTGCAAAGAAAACAAAACTTACTCGTAAACTAGGATCCACTCCAAAATATTGAATTAATACTTCTGCATAAACTAATCCTAGTAGCGCACCAAGTGAAAGAATCGGTAAGAAAATCCCCCCTGGTAACCCTGTCCCGTATGAAAGCATTGAATAAAATAATCGAAGAATAAATAAAAATGCTAAAAATTGAACGGTATGATTTTCTTGAAGCAATTCTAAAATCATTTCGCCACCTCCACCTAGGACATGTGGATTCCACAAACCTAATGGGATAATGGCAATAAAGGCAACCATACAGTAGTAATAATTTGGAATAAACGGAAATAATTTCCCATAAATCGCTGGTAATTGCAAGGTATAATGATGATAAACCCATCCAAATAAACCTAAAACAATTCCTAATAAAATAACATAACCATAATGGCTCATTGGAAAGATTTGATCATTTCCTAAATTTAAAGAAGGACGTGCTCCAAAAATATTTAACGATACGAAATTCGAAACGATAGCAGCTGTTAATGTTGTTAAAGCAACTAATGGACTAAATGTATGATGAACTTCTTCTAATACAAACATTAACCCAGCAATTGGCGCGTTAAAAGCCGCAGCTAACCCTGCTCCAGCACCGCTTGAAATAAAAATATTTTTTTGAACTCGATTACTCTTTAATCCTTCAGCTACTCCTTGAGCCACAGAAGCTCCTAATTGAATAGAAGGTCCCTCTCTCCCTAAAAGTAACCCAGAACCAATTGAAATAAATCCTGCAACGAATTTTTTCCAACAAACAGACCACCAATTCATATCCATCTTACCTTGTAATTGTAGCTCTACTTGTGGAATCCCACTTCCTTTAATATCAGGCTCACTTTTAACAATTTGTCCTAAAATAACAGCCATAATCATAGAAAAAACGATCCATACCGGTAGCCATTGAGGAGCTTCTTGCAAATAAGAATAAACAACAATTACTCCTTCTAATGTTTTCCCAAGAAATAAGCGGAATAAACTTACCGTTGTTCCAACTAGTATTCCAATAATACCCCCTATTGCAATATAACTGCTTTTCCCAAATTGTTTACTATTAAACAATCCCACTTTAAAACATCCTTTCAATTTCTAATTATTTCTATTATACCAAATTCCATTAGAATAAAAACTGTAAATCTAAAATGATAAAAAATTTCTATATAAAAAAGCAGACACTTATTACAAATGTCTGCTTTCTTCTCATTAAGATTCTTGATTGAAATCTGCTTCGTCTAATTCTGCCATTAATTGGTATAATTTTTCTTCTGTTAATGCATCTTTTTCATCTTTTTCGAACACTCGAATAATTTTTCCACGATGCATCATCATTAAACGATTTCCATATCTTAAGGCATCTGATAAATTATGCGTAATCATTAAAGCTGTTAATTCTTTTTCTTCAATAATTTCCTTTGTTAATTGCATAATTTTTCGTTGTGTTTTTGGATCTAGTGCAGCTGTATGTTCATCTAATAATAATAATTCAGGAGTTCGTAATGTAGCCATTAATAATGAAACTGCCTGTCTTTGTCCACCAGATAATAATCCAATTTCTGCATCTAATCGTTCTTCTAATCCTAATTGTAAAGGAGTTAATAATGCTTTAAATTGTTCTAATTCTTCAGCAGTATATCCTTTTTTTAATCCACGTTTTAGTCCTCTTCTTAAAGCTAAAGAAAGATTTTCAGCAACTGTCATACGTGGCGCTGTTCCTTGTAAAGGATTTTGGTAAACACGACTAATATATTTTGCTCTTTCGTATTCAGCTGTTTGTTCAACTGCTGCATCTCCCATGTAAATATGTCCTTTATCTAATGGGAAACTTCCTGAAATGGCATTTAAAAAGGTTGATTTTCCTGCACCATTTCCCCCAACAATTGTAATAAAATCCCCTTTATGAATCGTTAAGTTAATATCGATTAATGCATCATGACTTCTATTTGTATTTGGGTAAAATGTTTTATGAACATTTTCAATTCTAATATCCATCTTCTACCTCCTATTGTACACTTTTACGATGACTAATTTTATAAATCGCTTGTTTAATTTGCGGAATCGTTAAGCAAATAGCAATTAATGCTGCAGATAATAATTTGAAATCATTTGGGTCGAAAATATTTAATCGTAAAATAGATGCTTGTAATAAACGATAAATAATCGAACCAAAAATAATACATACTAATCTTCCGACAAATGATTCATCTGCAAAAATCACTTCACCAATAATAATCGCTGCTAACGCAATAACAATTGTTCCTAAACCAGAGTTCACATCTGCATAACCATTATTTTGGGCTAATACAGCTCCCGCCATTGCAATTAACGCATTGGATAACATCAATCCAAATACTGTCATTTGATTCGTGTTAATTCCAAGTGAAATAGCCATTTTTTCATTATCCCCTGTAGCGATTAATGCTTGACCAATTTCAGTTGCGAAAAAGATATACATCGCTGCAATTAAAATTCCGACAAATACAATTCCGATTAAAATAATATCAAAATACTTCGGTAATTCCATTCCCTCTAAAAAACTAAAAATCGTTTTATAATTTAATAAGGATAAATTTGGACGACCCATAATTCTTAAATTCACCGATAATAACCCTGTCATTGTTAATATTCCGGCTAACAAGCTAGGTAATTTACATAGAGTAATTAAAAATCCTGTGACATATCCTGCTAAGGCGCCTACAAACATCGCAATAAATGTTGCTAGAAGAGGATGTACACCGTGTTGAATACACATGACACAAGTTGCTGCTCCTAATGGGAAACTCCCTTCTGTTGTCATATCTGCAATATTTAAAATTCTAAAACTAATAAATAAACCTAATGATAAAATTCCCCAAAGTATCCCTTGAGAAATCGCTGAAATAACTAAATCCATATTTCCCTTCCTTTTCTATAAAATATATGTATACAAAAACTCTTAGATAACTATACCTTATTCAATCAGTATTCGCTATCATTATATGTCATTTATTTTATAAATCATTGAGGGAAGAGAATTTTCTATCCTCTCCCTCAACAATAATGTTTAACCCTCTAGACTTTTTGATTAAAATTATTTTTTAGCAGTAACTTTTTGTGCTTTTTGAGCAATATCTGCTGGAATTGTAATTCCTAATTCTTTCGCTTTTTCTTCATTTAAGTAGATGACACCTTCATTTGCTAATTTAATTGGTGTATCAGCTGGTTTAGCACCTTTTAATACTTCTACTACCATTTTAGCTGTTTCTACACCGATTTGGTATTGGTCAACCCCTAAACCTAATACTCCACCGTCAGCAACCATTGTATCTGCAGATGGGAATACTGGAATTTTTTTAGCATCTGTTGCTTTTACAACTGTTGCCATTGCACTTGCAATTGTATTGTCAATTGGAACAAAGATTGCTTCTACTTGGCTTGCTAAACTTTCTGTTACTTGTTGAATATCGTTTGTATTTGCAATTGTCGCAACTTTTACTTCTAATCCTAAAGCTTTAGCATCTTCTTCTGCTTGTTTAGCTTGTTTTACTGAGTTATCTTCACTTGATGTATATAAAATACCAACTGTTTTTAATGTTGGAACCACTTGTTTCATCATTTCTAATTGTTGTTTAATTGGTGTACGGTCACTAACCCCTGTAATGTTGTTTCCTGGTTTTTTCTCATCTTTAATTAATCCTGCTTCTACTGGATAAGTAATCCCACCCATTACGATTGGAATATCTTTAGTTACATTTGCTAATGATAATGTTGCAGGTGTTGTAATCCCAACAATGACATCATTTTTGTTAGAAACTAATTTTTCACTCATTGATGCTAAGTTACTTTGATCCCCTTGTGCATTTTGGAAATCAATTTCTAAGTTTTTACCTACCTCATATCCTTCTTTAGCTAATTCATCTTGAATTCCTTGATAGATTGCATCTAAAGCTGGGTGGCTTAATAATTGTAATACGCCTAATTTCACTTTTTTATCTTGTGTTGTTGTTTGTGCTACTTGTTGTGTATTTGTTGTTTTTTGAGATGATTTTTGTACTGTATTGTAAACTAATGATCCTAATAATACGACTAATAATGCTAATGCAAATCCTAAAATTCCTTTATTTTTTTTCATAATAAATTCCTCCAATGTAAATAAAACTTTTTCGAATGAACTCGATAAAGAAAAAGAGACCATTTCTGGTCTCTTAATACAAAAAGACCACGTAGGTTCATTTTTATGAGAATCTACGTGGTCGAGTTCATTCATGTTTAAAATTCCACATAGATACAATTTCACGTCAATGAAGGTTGTATCTATATGTACAAAATGTACGTTAAGAACAACCTGTATCTAGTGGCTTTGCCAACGAGTATTTAATTGTAATACTAATACTTGGTTCATGTTCCTAACTCCTTTTCGTTTGATGTCGTTATTATGCATCGTTTTATATCAAATGTCAACAACTTTTTTTCATTTTTTTGCAACATTTTTATCAAATATTGAAAACTTATGAAAATTATGGTAGGATATTTAAGGCAAAAAAATTTTTTCACAAAAAGGAGAATAGAGATGAAAAAAAGTCTTATGGCTAGTTTAGCTTTCGCCTCAGTTCTATTATTATCTGCTTGCGGAAATAGTAGTACTACAAAAACAACAAAGGAGACGACTAAAACAGAAGCTGTTGCTAGTGCATCTGCTCAAAAATATGCAGACCCTTCAACATTAAAAGACAGCTATGATGTTGTAATCGTTGGTTCTGGTGGTGCTGGTTTATCAGCTGCTATCCAAGCTAAAGAAGCTGGTAAAAACCCAGTTATCTTAGAAAAAATGGCAACAGCAGGAGGAAATACAACTAAATCTTCTGCAGGGATGAATGCATCGCAAACTAAATTCCAAGAAGCTGAAGGTATTAAAGATTCAAACGATAAATTCTACGAAGAATCTTTAAAAGGTGGACATGGAACAAACAATCCTGAATTATTACACTACTTAGTAGACAACTCTGCTTCAGCGATTGATTGGTTAGATTCTATGGGAATTACATTAAGTAACTTAACAACTACTGGTGGTATGAGCGAAAAACGTACTCACCGTCCTGCTGATGGTTCAGCTGTAGGGGAATACTTAGTAGCTGGATTATTACGTAATGCTTCAGAACGTGAAATCCCAGTTTTCGTAAATGCTGTTGTAAACAAAGTGAACGAAAAAGATGGCAAAGTTACTGGTGTTAACGTTACTATCGATGGAAAAGAAAAAACAATTACTTCAAACGCTGTTGTTTTAACAACTGGTGGTTTCGGTGCAAATATGGAAATGGTTACTGAGTACAAACCTGAATTAAACGGATTTGTAACAACAAACCAAAAAGGTTCAACTGGGGACGGTATTGTATTAGCGAAAGAAATCGGTGCTGCAACTGTAGATATGGGAGAAATCCAAATCCACCCTACTGTTGAACAATCAACTTCAACATTAATTTCTGAATCAGTTCGTGGTGAAGGTGCAATCCTTGTTAACCAAGACGGTAAACGTTTCTTCAATGAAATGGAAACTCGTGATAAAGTATCTCAAGCAATTATCGGATTACCAGAAAAATATGCATACTTAATTTTGGATAATGCATTAACTGATCGCGCTAAAGCTGTTAAATTCTATCAAAAACGTGGTTTAGTAAAAACTGCTGATACAGTAGAAGGTTTAGCAAAAGAAATTGGTGTACCTGCTGAAAACTTAAAAGCAACTTTAGAAGCTTGGAACAAAGCTGTTGCTGATAAAAAAGATAGTGAATTTGGTCGTTCAACTGCTATGGATCACGACTTAACAACTGGTCCATTCCACGCAATCAAAATCGCACCTGGTATTCACCATACAATGGGTGGTTTGAAAATTAATACAAACGCTCAAGTATTAAAAGAAGACGGTTCAGTTATCAATGGATTATATGCTGCTGGTGAAGTAACTGGTGGAGTTCACGGTGCTAACCGTATCGGTGGTAATGCTGTAGCTGACATCATTATCTTTGGTCGTCAAGCTGGAGCACAAGCTGCTGCTTCTTTAAAATAATGAAAATATCAAAAAAGGTTGCCTGTCTTGGCAACCTTTTTTTAATCCTCATCCTTAATATCAATATCTTCCGGAATCGGTTCATCTAAGTATTTTTGGTATTCTTCAATCATTTTTTGACGTTGCTTTATAAAAAAATCAAATTGTGATCGATTAATGAGGACTTCATCATCGACTGTAATCGTAGAAATTTGTTTTTCACGAATTAAATATAATACATACGCAATATCTACTTCTAAATATTCCGCAATTCCTTCAATAGTCTGATACATCTTTTTCTCCATAAATAAAAGTAACAGTTCTTTTCCAAACTGTTACCTTCTCTTCTATCCTAATTTTTCTACTAAGCTTTTTGCAAAAGCTTCGATATTTTTCACATCTTCTTCTTCCGCATTTAAATCAACTAATACATTTTCTGCACCTTTTGTTGCACCTGTTTTAGCAAATTGTTCATCAAAATCTAATACTGATTGACAGAATTTATCGTAGAATGTATCTCCAGAACCTAATGCTCCATAGATTTTTCCACTTAAATCTTCTTCTTCTAATTCTTCATAAAAATCAACGATTTCATCTGGTAAATCACCATCTGTACCATAAGTGTAAGTTGCGACTACACAAATATCATAGTCATGAAATTCATCTGCTGTAGCGGAAGTACATTCTTTAATATCTACTTCTACTCCTTGATCTTCTAATGATTCTGCTAAAATATCTGCAATTTCTTCTGTGTTCCCTGTTAAACTAGCATATACAATTAATGCTGTTGCCATTTACTTCACTCTCTTTCGTTTCAATTGTTTTTATTATACCAAAAGAATTCCTCAAGAGATAGTCAAAAAAAAGATTTCTTATGTCATTTTCATACATCTTTTCAGATAGAACTACCTTCTATAGCATTTTCTTTTTATTTTTACTCTTTTTTTGTTATAATTTTATAATAACTTTTTACAGAATTGAGGAAATGAAATGAACGCTACTCAACGATTAAAGCAGGCAGAAAGAGGAGCCATCCTTAGTATTATTACTTATATTCTACTTTCAACTAGTAAACTAGTATTTGGAAAATTATTTTTCTCTCAAGCACTCTTTGCCGATGGTTTAAATAATTTAACAGATGTTTTATCTTCCGTTTTAGTATTTGTAGGATTAAAAATTTCACAAAAACCTGCTGATAAAAATCACCCCTATGGACATTGGAAATTTGAAACTATTGCGAGTTTAATGACATCTTTCATCATGTGTATTATTGGAATAGAAGTCATTAGAAACGCTTGGTATACTATCATGAATCCAAATCCCGAACTTCCATCACTTATTACTGCTATAGTAGGATTTATTTCTGGTATGATGATATATGGGGTTTATCGTTTTAACCATTCGCTAGCCAAAAAAATAAATTCTATCGGCTTAAAAGCCGCTGCAAAAGATAACTTGAGTGATGCCTTAACAAGTATTTCTACATCCATAGCTATTTTTGCAGCAAGTTTTGGAATCTCATGGTTAGATGGCGTCATGGCTTTTATTGTTGGAATGATGATTTTAAAAACTGCTTATGATGTTTTCAGTGAAAGTACCTTCCAATTAACGGACGGATTCGAACCAGAAGAAATGAAAGAATATAAGCCTCTCATACTTTCCCACCCAGAAGTTAAAAAGATTGAAGAATTGAAAGCTAGACGATATGGTTCCAATATTTATTTAGACTTAACGGTTTGTATGGACCCTAATTTAACCGTATGGAGAAGCCATGAAATAACAGAAGAAATCGAAATTGAATTAGCAGAACACTTTGGTATCAACTTTATAGATATTCATGTTGAACCCTATAAAAAAGCTAGAAATTAGGCATTCCCTAATTTCTAGCTTTTTTTGTACTTTCTCCTAGTTTTACATGGACTGGAATTATCTTCTTCATCTCACATGGAACTTTATGGATTAATTTATCTAAAACTTTCATCGATACTCTTCCAGCTTCTTTAAACTGATATTCTACTGTTGTGAGTGTTGGATTCATAAATTGACCAATTTCATATCCCCCAAAACCTGCAATCGCGACTTCTTCTGGTATTTTTCTGCCACATTGTTGAGCAGCCTTCATTAACGCCACTGCAATATTGTCGGTAGCCGCAATAACTAAAGACTGCATAGGATTTCGAAATAAATCCATTCCAATTGTCATTGCTTTTTGTGTAGAAAAATCGCCCTCTAATTGTTCAATTTTATTAAATTGATTTGCTTTTGCACCTGAAAAAATACCTTCTTTCCGAACAACTCCAACTGCATGATCTCGATTAGAAACACCCACATACGTTAATTCATGATACCCTAATTCAGCAAGATTTTGAACCAATTCAAAACCAGCTTGATAATCATCATGAACTACACTATGAATTTCATCATGTTCTTGACCTACTATGACAACAGGAACTGGGCAATTTTTAATAGCAATAATATGTTCTGAAGTGATTTCAGTAGCGATTAAAATAATTCCAGCAAATTTATTTCGAGCAAAACCTTCTATAGCTTTGATTTCTCTTTTACTATCCTGTCTAGCATTATTCATAATTAATTCATAGTTTAATGCCTCTACAACTTCATCAATTCCCATTAATGTTTGTGCAGTTGCCGCTGAATCTACTCTTGGAACAATAACACCAATCATAGAACTTAATTTTGCTTTTAAACTACGAGCAAATGGACTTGGCGTATAATTTTCTTCTTTGATAATTCTTTCAATTTTTCGAGATGTTTCCAAGCTTACTGATCCACCATTTAAAAATCTTGATACCGTGCTTTTTGTCACGCCTGCTTTCTCTGCAATATCTTTTATCGTCGCCAATTAATCCACCTTCTTTACAATGTAGTAAAATTCATATTAAATGCTTGTTTAACATCTTCAGCCACATCATTCACAGAAGTTTTTGAAATAAATTTCCCTTTAAAACAATATCGATGAGAGGCTTGCAAGTCATCACAAGTAATTAATGTAATTTCAGTTTTTCCAGGTACATCATAAATTACTTCTACTTGATAGGCTTCTACTAAATCAATACTAACCGTTTCATATTCATAAACATACTCCATATCGGTTAAATAAATTTTATCTCCAATTTTTAATTTTGTTAACGGAGAGAATAATAAACGTTCATCAGGGAAATAATTATGACTTGCTAATGCATAATTTCCTTCTCCCATTTTTTGAGTAGGTTTCATTGTCCCCGCTCCTGCAAATAAAACTGGATTAGAAACACCTTTAAAAATAGGTAGATTTAATTTTACACTTGGGACTGCAATAGCTCCTAATGTTAAAAATTTAGTCGTATCCATTTTGGCTTTAACCAATGCTTGTAAATCTAAAGGTTCTACTGTTGAAAAATCAAACTCTGCATCCTGTGTATCATTTTCTTTCACTTCAGCTGCAGTAACCTTACTTAATTGTTGAGTATGTTCTTGTTGAAATTGCGCTAATAAATGTGTTCTAATTGGCCCTGCCGCAAACAAAATGCCTGCAATCAAAAATAATATTCCTGCAACCCATCTCCTCCAATTAAAACCTTTTTTCCTTTTTTTCTTTTTATATTCTTCAGCTCTTGACATAACATTCTCCTTTAAACTTTTGTACTTACTAAAATCCAATAACCTTTATCCCATTGAATTCTCTCGCAGTTTCCAAATACTTCTTCCATTTTCTTTTGAGCACTTGGAGCTCCTTGTTTTTTTTGAATCACAATGACTAATTGTCCATTTTCAGCTAAATAATCATATGCTTTTTCTAAAATCGTATGAACAACTGTTTTTCCAGCACGAATCGGCGGATTACTAATAATGATTTCATATTGAGATTTTTTTACAGCATCATATAAATTACTTTCATGAATCTCGACATTCATTATCCCATTTTTGTGTGCATTTTCCTGTGCTAATAATAAAGCACGTTCATTGACATCAATCATTTCAACCGATAAATTTGGATAAGCCTTTGCATAAGCTATTCCCATCGTACCATAACCACAACCTATATCCAATAAACTTGCCTCTTGGAACGTTTCAGGAATATCGTAAGACTCTACTAATAATTCACTTCCAAAATCAACCGTATTTTTTGAAAATACTCCATTATCACTTGTAAAAGAAAGGGTATTTCCTTTTAGGCGATATGTCCAATGTTTTTGTTGGCTAATGCTATCTGGATTTTTTGTATAATAATGATTTGCCATAAATTCTCCTTTTTCTTCCATAATAATTAACTATACTATTTCTTTTCAAAACTTCCAACACTTATGATAAAAATTTAATCATTCTATAAAAAATTATACAACCAAAAAACCCGTTGCTATTTCTAACAACGGGAAAAGGTTAGGAGGGTTTACTAATAAAAAATGTTGGGAGTTCATTTTTTATTTGGGAGAAGTAAACCTTAGGTGTTTTATTGGGTATGGACGTATCATAAAGGTAAAATATGAATTTTTTATGAATTATTCGTGGTACTTTTATGAATTTTAACTTTTTTTATATTTTCACATCGGTATATTCATCATATTTTTTAAATAAATTAACGACATATGAACATGTTGGATGGATTTTCTTCTGATTTTCCCTTGCATAATCCGCTAATTTATCGACTAGTAATTTTCCAATTCCTTGCCCTCTATAAGTTGGATCTACAAAAGTATGATCAGCAATCAATACATCTTTTTCAACTTGAAATGTAATTTCAGCATCCACTTCACCTACAGCATTATAATGTCTAAATGCATTTTCTTCTTTTACAAATTCCATTAAACTCACTCCTTCAATCTACTCTTAAACTTCGACTTGTTCAGACTTTTTTTGTAACCGTTGTACAACATCTAGTATACTCTGTTTTTGATAAAAATCTATTTGATTTTGAATTTGTTCTTCTTGTAAGTCTGAAAAAACTCCACAAATATGATTTGCTACCAGACAAACTTCATCTAGAGAAGATTGATATTGTTTCTTTAATCGTTTATCTTCGCCTACTAGCATAAATAAATCTCCTAATGAAATCTCTTTTGGATTTACTTGAATCTTATATCCTCCATTAACTCCATTAACAACATCAACATAACCTTTAGAAGAAGCTAAACTCATCACTTTTCTAACAATAACAGGATTGCTACATGCATTATGCGCTAATTGTTGGCTTGAAAATCTTCTATCATGATGTACAGATAAATAGGTTAAACAATGGATGATCACTATAAAGTCGTTTCCCATTTCGATTCCTCTATTTGATTAATCCAAAAACATCATTTAATGCTTCTGCCATTGTTGGGTGAGTGAAGATTTGGTCACGTAAAGCTGTATAAGGTAATTTAGCTTTAATAGCAGTAGCAATAATATTAATCACTTCATGAGACTCTTCCGCAAATAATGTTGCCCCAACAATTTCATTTGTTTGTTCATGTACTAAAACTTTATAGAATCCAACTTGGTTCCCTAAAATTTTTGCTTTAGGAACAGCAGCCATTGGTAATTTAGCAACTTTTACAGGAATTCCTGCTGCTTGCGCTGCTTTTTCATTTAAACCAACACTTGATAATGTAGGACTAATAAATGTTGAAGTAGGAATTAATGAACGTTCTTTAGTTGAATATTCTTTATTTCCTGCTAAGAAGTTTTTCACGATTCTGAAGTCATCTAATGAGATAAATGTGAATTGAGGTCCGCCATTTACATCACCTAATGCGAAGATATGTGGTTTATTTGTTTGTAAAAATTCATTTACTTTAATTGCTCCACGTTCAGATAATTCAACACCCGCTTTTTCTAAGTCTAAGCCTTGAATATTTGGTTTTCTACCAGTTGCTACTAAAACAGCATCTGCTTCAAGTACTTTTTCTTCATCATTTTTAGCATAGTAAACTGTTGCTTTATTCCCTTCTGTTTCAACTTTTTTAACAGAAATTCCTAATTCAAAAGTAACGCCCATTTCTTCTAAACGTTCTTTAACTGCAACAGAAACATCATCATCTTCACGAGGAATAAATGCATCGAATACATCTACTACTGTTACTTTTGATCCAAATTGTGCATAAGTTGCTGCAAATTCTAAACCAATAAATCCACTACCTACAATGACAACTGATTCTGGGAATTCTTCTAAATCCATAATAGTTTCATTTGTATGAATTGGTCCTCCAACTTTTAATCCTTCGATTGGTGGGATAAATGGAGTACCACCAGTATTAATAAAGATTCTTTCTGCAACATATTCTTCTACACCATTAGCTGTATCTACAGCAACTGTATGTTCATCTACAAAATGACCGAATCCATCTACAATTGTTACATTTGGAGCTGAATTTACTTTTTGATAGTTTGCTTGATTTAAAGCTGCAATTAACGCTTTTTTCTCTTGAATTGATTTTTGATAATAACTAGCTGCATCTTCTTGGCTATATTTTTTACGAGCTGCTGCTGTTGCAATTTTTTTAGTTGGAATACATCCAACATTGATACATGTCCCGCCATACATTACAGGAGATTTTTCAATTAAAACTGTTTCTTCTCCTTGTGTTCCTAAGTAAGCAGCAATTGTTTTACCTGCTTTACCAAACCCAATAATAATATTTTTTACATTTTTTGACATATGAATCACCTTTCTTTAAATGTAATATTTTTAATTACAATTCATATCATATACCTCTTTTTTGATTTTGTAAATAGTTTTGCTTAAAAAAATAAAAGTCTGATAAAACAGACTTTTATTTTCTACTCTACAGTATGTGGTTTATAAAATGTTCGATTGTCTAACCCAAAAATTCGTTCACTAAATTGTCCTGGTTCTGTCTTTTGTAATGCTGAAGTAATCATTGTAACACTCGCATCCATTAAATCAACATGATGTAAAATTTCTGCCTCTAATAATAATGGACGAACTGGAGAACCATATTCTAATTTACCATGATGAGCTAATACTAAATGCTTTAATAAAACAACATCTTCATGGCTTTGATCAATCTCTAATTCTTCACAGGCTTTTGTGATTTCTTCATCCATTAAAACAATATGCCCCATTAATTTACCTTTTAAAGTATATTCAGTCCCAACCGCACCTGATAATTCGATAATTTTACCAATATCATGTAATAAAACACCTGATAATAATAAAGAACGATTCACTTCTGGATATTGTTCTGCAATGGATTTGGCTAAACGTAACATCGATAAAGTATGATAACTTAATCCACCAGCAAACGCATGATGGTGTCGTTTAGCTGCAGGGTATTCAAAGAAATCTTGTTGATATTTCCCTAAAATTTTGTGCACAATTCTACGCATAACTGGATTAATAATTTCAAATAAAATTGCATTTAATTCTGTTTCCATTTCTTCTTTTTTCATAGGAGCGTGTTCTAAGAAATCTGAAGCATCACTTGGTTCCCCCATTTCTGGTTTCGACAATCGTAAACCAGTGATTTTAATTTGAGGCATCCCATTAAAAATTTCTCTTTTTCCGACAAGATAAACAATATTCCCTGAACAAAAACGTTCAATTTCATCTGGGGTAGCTGACCAATATTTTCCATCCATTTGTCCTGACTTATCTTGGAATGTAAAAGCTAAAAATGGTTTCCCGTTCTTCGCTATTCTGACATCCGCTGTTTTAATTAACAGAAACAATTCCAGCGATTCATCTACTGCATAATCATATAATTTTTTTACCATATATTCCTCTTCTTCCTATCGTTGTAACCTAATGACATTCCCTTGTGTTTCACTCATCCTAAATGGCTCATCTTCTAATGAAAAATAAATCACTTGAACTTTACTTGAAATCTCTTTAATTAATTGTAACATAATCTGTTTACGTTCACTATCAAAATTCACAAAACCATCATCGATTAATACAGGTAATGTAATTTTTGAAGAAATATTGTTAATAAATGCCAATCGAATACTCACTAATAATTGATCTAAAGTCCCTCTTGATAATTCACTAGCAAATAACCAATTTCCAAATTGATTCTGTACAGCTATTTTCATAGTTTGAATTCGAATACTTTGATATCTACCTTGGGTTAATCGATTAAAATAATGACTGGCCTCCTCAATCATTTCATCCGATTGAGTCGGTAACTGTTTTTGTAAACTTTCTAAAATCCATTTTGAAGCGTATAAAGAACTTG
>CAUSAK010000009.1:0-45848 GCA_963529535.1 uncultured Granulicatella sp.
CGAACGTTCGGTAACAGTGATATTAATTTACCATAGCTAGAGTTGCTTTGCAAGTTTTTTATATTTTTTTGTAATTTTTACAGTGATTCTTTATTTTCAATTTTATTATTTATAGGTTCTAACCATTCTTTTTTGATATTTTTTTCTAAATTTTTTTGTCTTTGATTTTCTCCCATTTTCGGCATTATAATGAAAGCATCTCCAAAACTATCTAAATCATATTCCTCTTCTATTGAAGGTAATTGAATATCTTCTGGTAAAATCACTTTTTCTTTTTTTAAAAATTCATCTTTATTTAAACGTAAACCCATTTTTCTCACTCCTTCTCTCTAATTATATAAATCTAATTTTATTTTTCAATAAAAAATAAGCAGAAAATAAAAATTATTCTGCTCATCTACTATATTTATTTTAAATAAACTTCAATCTTTTCTATTTCAATTAATAATCCATCTTTTGCATTAATTCTAGCAAAAGCTGCTGCATCATTTAAATAAAGTTTAACTTTTTCTTTTTCTTCATGACTTCTTAATGCATTAACTGCTAATTGATAATATAATCTTGCTAAATAATAAGTGATATGAAATTGACTACACAATTCTATTCCACGTTTTAATAATTCATTACTCTTTTTATAATGATTATTTTTAGTATAAAACATCGCACTATAATATAAAACCATTAAGACACGCCAAACATCTTCCATTCCCTCTAATTGATGTTTTTCAATTTCTTGAATTGCTTTTATAAAAAAATATTCAGCTTTTTCATTATCTTTTTGTTTTTGATATACCAATCCTAAACCTGTATACGCTAAGTGTAAGTAACTATCTTGATTTTCATTTTGTTCTGCTAGAATTTTATTAAAATAAAATTGGTCATCTTCCATTTTTTTCCCTTGTAAAACTTGATTAAATCCTTTTAGATACAATAAATGAATTTTTTGTTCTGAGTTTAATTGTTCTTTTTGAACAGTTGCAATTAATTTTTCAGCTAACACATAATCCATTGTTACAATACTTTCTTCTATTTTTTCTAAAAGCTTATTCGTAGCAACTTCTTTTGTATTAACACTAACAAATAAATCACCTACATCTAATTGCAGTCGTGAACATAATTGACTCAAAATTTTCATTGAAGGAATTTGACCATGATTTTCAAATCGACTTAACGTTGCCTGCGTGCAAATCCCATGACTTAATTCAATTTGAGATAACCCTTTTTCCTTACGACGCCTGATAAAAACTTGAATGTCCATAATAATTCTCCTAACTTTTTATTTTCATTTTAATTTTACAATGTTTTTGGGATTTTTTCCAATTATTATGTTTATTTTTCTTATATAAAATAAGTATTATATTTTATATAAAATACAAATATTTATTATCGTCTTCTCCCTAAAGACACTATTGTCAATTTATTCTAACTCTATTTGTAAAAAGTTGCAACATTTTATTAGGATTTTAACAAGTTTCTTTCTATTTTATGTTATTTTCCTTCTACTATTGTAGTTTATTTTATCTTATTACTCCGAAACATTTTATTTTTATATAAAAAAAAGCTGGAATAAATTCCAGCCTTTTTCTTATTCAGCAATTTCTACCACTAAATAACGATGTGGTTCTTTACCTTCAGAATGTGTTGAGATTCGTTTATTTTTACTTAAATATGCATGAATTTGTTTTCTTTCATATGCAGGTAATGGTTCTAAATATACCGGTTGTTTTGTTTTTAATACACGACGTGCAGTTTTTTCTGCAATTTGTTGTAGTGCCTCAGTACGACGTAAACGGTAATCTCCTACATCTACTTGTACAGACATTCTTCCTTTTACAAAACGATGAACAGATACTTGAGCTAATACTTGTAAAGAATTTAGAATTTTACCATATTTACCAATTAATAAACCTGGTTTATCTGTTTCAAATACAAAATTCATTTTTTCCTTTTGAACTTCTACATGAACTACACTTGTTGCTCCATAAATTTCTGCTATTTGTTCTAAATAAGCTTTTGTAATATGAGCTGCTTCTTCAATATGATTATCTAATATCTCAACAGCTTCTTCTTTTCCTACTTCAAAGTCATCTTCAACTTCAATTTTTTCATCAAAAAAATCTTTGACTTCTTCAACGGTTACTGCTTTTTGTTCAATTTTTTCTTTAACAGTAATAGACACGATTGCATCTTTTTGTCCAAATCCAAATAATCCTTTTTTTCCTTCATCAATTACTTCAATTTCTACATCATCTTGTGTTAATTGTAATTGTCGTAATCCTTTTTGGATTGCTTTTTCTACTGAAGTATCATTTACTCGAATCGTTTGTGTCATCTTTTATATCCTCCATATTGCAAATTTACATGTATTATCTCATGTTCTGTTGATTGGAACAAGTCTATTCACTAATTTTTGCCATGTTTTTTCTTAGCTTTTTCTAAAGCTTTCTCACGACGACGTTTTTCATGTGCAATAGCTTTTTGTTCTGCAATAAATGTAAATGGATTATTCATTAATAATGTTTGAATAACCATAAAGATATTCCCTACAACCCAATATAATGATAACGCACTTGGGAATGTTAAAGCTGTAAATCCAATCATTGCTGGTAATACAAATAACATAATTTTTCCAGCTGCTCCACTATCTTGCATTTTCATTGTTAACCAAGAAGTTGCATATGTTGTAGCTACTACTAAAATTGGTAAAATGAAAAATGGATCTGGTTGATCTAAATTAAACCATAAAAATGACCCTGTTTTTAAAGCTTCTGTACGACTAATTGCTTGATATAAAGCAATCATTACAGGTAATTGAATCGCTACTGGTAAGCATCCAGCATATTGATTCACACCTTCTCTTTCATACAATGCTGAAATTTCTTCTCGTAAAATTTCTTGTGTTTGATGATCACGAGCAGAATATTTTTCACGAAGTTTATTAATTTCTGGTTGTAAAATAGCTGTTTGTCTTGTTGTCTTATATTGGAAATGCATCACAGGTACTAATACAATTCTTGTTATAATTGTAAATACAATAATTCCTAATCCATAACTATTTCCGAAAATATGAGACAAAGTAATAATAAATTGAGATAAATTATAAATAATCACTCGATCCCAAATTCCTGTACTTTCTGCCGTTACAGGCGTTGTACTACATGCTGCTAAAAATAATGTTAAAACTGCTAATGTTAAAGCTAATTTATGCTTTTTCTTCACTTTATTCCCTACTTTCTCCATTATAATCATCTTCTATTAAAATCTTTCCTAATTTTAATACATGCATCATACATTTTTTTACTTCTTGATAAGTCATAGATACTACAGGTTTACGTGCGATTACGATAATATCAATTTCTGACTGTAATTGTGGCTTCAGTTCTGTTAATACACTTCGTATCAATCGTTTAATACGATTTCTAACTACCGCATTTCCTAATTTTTTACTCACAGAAATTCCAACTCTAAAATGAAACTGATTCGATTTATCGATTTGATAAACTACAAATTGACGATTTGCTACTGAATTTCCATGATGAAAAACTCGTTGAAACTCTTGCTCTTTCTTTACACGATAAGACTTACGCATACACTCACCTTTATCTAAGTTTTTAAAACATTTATAAAAAAAAGATCACTGAGACGTTCAGTGATCTAAGCTGCTAAAACTTTTCTACCTTTACGGCGTCTGCTTGCTAATACTCTACGGCCATTTTTTGTACTCATACGTTTACGGAAACCGTGAACTTTTTGACGTTTACGTTTGTTTGGTTGATATGTTCTTTTCATACTTCTTGCACCTCCTAGTTCTGTGTAGTGTCTAACTATCCTAGACAGTCTACACCATTATAATGATATTACACAACAAAGTCAATACTTTGTTTCTTGCATCACTGTACTGGAGTATCATACCATATTTTATTCAAAATACCTAGTAATTTTATTCATCTTTCAATAGTTATCCACAATTATTTTTTTTCAAACTTTTCAAATTTTAAACTTTTCCTCATAATTTCCACAATTTTTAAACAAATTCAAAACATGTTTACAAAGTTTTATCCACAATTTGTGGATAGTGTGGATATCTTTTAAAAACCTTTATTTTATTAAACTTTCATTATCAACAATTCTTGAGAATAACTAAAATTTCTTTTTTTTATATTATTTATCCACAATTTTGTGGAAAACTTTTTTCTAAATTCACTAAAATTTTTAAAAATTTGATTTCCTGTGGAAAACTTTTTTAAAAAATGCTACACTTACTATTAGATTTTAATATTATTTATCTACAAGGAGGTGTTTGTATGAATCCATTAGATGAATTTTGGAAAATTTTGTTACATCATTTTGAAAAAACAAATTCAGATTTTACGATTAAACATTGGATTATGCCTGCGAAATTATTAAAAATTGACCAAAATTATCTATATATTCAAGTCCCTTCTCAAACATATGCAAATTTTTGGGAAGATAATTTATTAACAGATGTCATGGAACGTGGTTATGATTTTTTTAGAAAGTCTTTTGAACCAAAATTTATAATTTCAGATGAACAAGATTTTTCAACAAAACCAGCCATTATGGAATTTACTCCACAAATTCCAACAAGTGAAGAAAAGAAAGAAGTTACTCAAAAAATATATATAGAAGATGATTCTCTATTAAATCCTAAATATACATTTGATTCTTTTATCATTGGTAAAGGAAACCAAATGGCACATGCTGCTGCTTTAGTTGTATGTGAAAGACCTGGACAATTGTATAATCCACTCTTTTTTTATGGTGGTGTTGGTTTAGGTAAAACTCACTTAATGCAAGCGATTGGAAATCAATATAAATTATTAAATCCAAATGCACGAGTCAAATATGTAACAAGTGAAGCTTTTACAAATGAAATGATTACTTCATTAAGAACAAACACTCAACAAGAATTTAGAGATTATTATCGTAATGTTGATTTATTATTAGTAGATGATATTCAATTTTTTGCTGAAAAAGAGGCTACTCAAGAAGAATTTTTCCATACATTTAATGCACTGTTTAATAATCAAAAACAAATTGTATTAACAAGTGATCGACAACCTACAGAAATTAAAGCTTTACAAGAACGTTTAGTTTCCCGTTTCGTTTCTGGACTACCTGTTGATATTACTCCACCAGATTTAGAAACAAGAATTGCGATTTTATCTAAAAAAGCAGAAACGGTTGGTATTGATATTTCTGTAGATACATTGAGTTATATTGCTGGACAAATTCAATCCAATGTCCGTGAATTAGAAGGGGCTCTTGTTAGGGTTCAAGCTTATTCTGTAACTCATGGAGAGGATATTACAACGAATTTAGCAGCTGAAGCTCTACAAAACTTTTTACCTGGAAGTAAAGAAAAAATTGTATCCGTTCAAGATATTCAAGAAGCGGTAGCACGTTATTACCATATTTCTCTAGAGGATTTAAAAGGTAAAAAAAGAACTAAATCCATTGTAGAACCTCGTCAAATTGCCATGTATTTAGCAAGAGAATTAACAAATAGCTCTCTTCCAAAATTAGGCACAGAATTTGGCAAAGACCACTCTACTGTATTACATGCCTATGATAAAATTAATGAGGAATATAAACTTCAAGGCAATATTACAAAAGCCGTTAATGATTTGAAGAAAAAACTTGGATTTTAAGATGTGGAAAACTATTTCATTTATAAAAATGTTATTCACATGATTTATCCACAAGTAAAACTATTTTAACTAAAAGAAATAAAATAGTTTTCCACAACATTAACAGGCCCTACTACTATTACTACAATTATTATAAATAAAATAAAATTTAACACACTCATATATAACTAGGAGGCATAAAATGAAATTTTCAATTAATCGTCAAGCATTTTTAAAAAATTTATCTGATGTTCAACGCGCTATTCCTTCTAAAACAACCATTCCAATTTTAACTGGAATTAAATTAGTTGTTGCTGTAGAAGGAATTACATTAACAGGTAGTAATTCTGAAGTTTCTATTGAAATTTTTCTTCCAGTAGAACATGAAGAATTACAATTATCTATTGTAGAAACAGGATCAATTGTATTACCAGCTCGTTTCTTCGGAGAAATTGTTAAAAAATTACCTAAAAATATATTTTCTTTAGAAACAAATGATCAATTACAAGCAACCATTACTGCAGGAAGTGCTGCATTTACTTTAAATGGATTATCTGCTTATGATTATCCACAACTTCCAGAAATTGAAAAAAATCATGTATTAACATTACCTGTTCCATTATTTAAACAAGTAATTTTACAAACTGCTATTGCTGTTTCTAATGATGAAACTCGTCCAATTTTAACAGGAATTCATTTAGTAATTTCTAATCATCAATTAAAAGCTGTCGCAACAGATTCTCATCGTCTGAGTCAAAGAATTATTCCTTTAGAAATGCCAGCTAATAGTGATGCTTTAACATTTGAAATTACTTTACCAGGTAAAACATTAATCGAATTATCAAGAATTATTGATGGATTAGAAACAATTGATTTTGCAATTACTGAAAATCAAGTTCTTTTTCAAACTGAAACTCTATCGTTCTATTCTCGTTTATTAGAAGGTCGTTATCCAGATACTGATCGATTGATTAATCATCAATTTAGTACAACGATTACGGTAGTTGCCAGTGAGTTAGTAGCAGCAGTAGATCGTGCTTCCCTAATGTCGCATACTGATAAAAATAATATTGTAACATTATCAATAAATGAAAATCGTATTTTATTAACTGGAAATTCTCCAGAAATTGGAAAAGTAGAAGAAGAAATTATAGTAGAAAATTATGAAGGAGATCCATTAGTAGTTTCTTTTAATCCTGATTATTTAAAAGATGCACTTCGTTTATTCGGTTCTTCAGAAGTAACGATTCAATTTTTAGAAGCAAATCGTCCATTTACTTTAACATTAAAGGAAAATCATTCAGATATTCCATATAGCTTTATTCAATTAGTAACACCAGTACGAACATTTAATGGATAAATATTTAATCTATGATGATTTTTTTCATCATGGATTTTTTTTGCTTATTTTTAAAATTTAAAAAAAATCCCATTAAATTTCATTTTTTCCTTTTAAAAAGGTTTTTTATTTATTTGATAAAAAAATGCAAAAATAGGCGGAATTTTTCAAAATCTTTGAGAATTCTCACAAAAAAAGGTATAATGTAGTAGTGTGTGTACCCAAATGAGAGAAAAGAGGAAAATCATGACAAAGATTGTAACAATTACAGAAGAATTTATTACATTAGGACAATTTTTAAAACATATTGATGTCATTACAACAGGTGGACAAGCAAAATGGTATTTGCAAGAAACAGTTGTATTTGTCGATGGTGAAATTGAAAATCGTCGTGGTAGAAAACTATATGATAAAACACGTGTAGAAATTCCTGAAGAAGGCATTTTTGTTGTGAAAAGAGAATCTGAGGAAATTATGGATGAGATTAGTTGAATTACAACTAAATCATTTTAGAAATTATAAAGAACTTTTTCTTGAATTTGGGAAAGGAGTTCATATTTTCATTGGTGAAAATGCTCAAGGAAAAACGAATTTAATGGAATCTATTTATACTTTAGCAATGACGAAGAGTCATCGTACAAATCAAGATCGTGAATTGATTATGTGGAATGAAGATACTGCTACTATTAAAGGAAAAGTAGAAAAGAAAATTAGCAATATTCCCTTAGAAATTCGTTTTTCAAATAAAGGAAAAATAGGACGAGTCAATCATTTAGAACAAAAGAAACTTAGTTCCTATTTAGGACAATTAAATGTCATTTTATTTGCACCTGAAAATTTAGAATTAGTTAAAGGTGCTCCAGCAAATCGCCGAAAATTCATGGATATGGAATTAGGTCAAATGAATCCTATTTATTTACATGAATTAGTAGAATATCAACGCCTTATAAAACAAAGAAATCATTATTTAAAACAATTAGCAATAAAAAAATCAAAGGCTGATATTTATTTAGAAGTTTTAACAGAACAAGTCATTGAAAAGGCAAGTGCAATTTTAATCCATCGTTTAGAATTTATGGAACAATTAGAAGATTTAGCGAAACCAATTCATGAACAAATTTCATTAGGAAGAGAAGAGTTTTCATTGAAATATCAAACAAATCTTTCAATTGAAGATGGAGTAACTTTAGAAAATGTAAAAGAATTGTATCAAAAACAATTTGAAGCTGTACAAAAAAGAGAATTAGAGCAAGTGACTACATTAGTAGGCCCACATCGAGATGATTTGATTTTTTATTTAGATAATAAGCCTGTTCAAAATTTTGGTTCTCAAGGGCAGCAACGTTCAACTGTATTAAGTTTAAAATTAGCAGAAATAGAATTAATGAAATTAGCCACTGGAGAATATCCAATTTTATTATTAGATGATGTATTATCAGAATTAGATGATGATCGACAAACACATTTAATTAAAGCAATTGAAAATAAAGTACAAACATTCATAACAACGACTAGTTTAGATGGAATTCGTAAGCAATTTATTAATGAACCAATTGTATTTCCGATTCATCAAGGTCAAGTTCAATGAAAAATGGAGTGTGAGAAGAGAAAATGACAGAAGAAAATAAAGAAATTCTTGCTGCACAATATGATGCCAGTCAGATTCAAGTATTAGAAGGATTAGAAGCTGTACGTAAACGTCCAGGGATGTATATTGGTTCTACAAGTAGTACTGGTTTACACCATTTAGTATGGGAAATTGTCGATAACTCAATCGATGAGGCTTTAGCTGGATTTGCGACTCATATTGAAATTGAGATTACACCTGAAAACCATATCCGTGTTACTGATGATGGACGTGGAATTCCAGTTGATATTCAAGAAAAAACAGGACGTCCTGCTGTTGAAACTGTATTTACGGTACTACACGCTGGTGGTAAATTTGGAGGCGGAGGCTATAAAGTTTCTGGTGGTCTTCACGGGGTAGGTGCTTCTGTAGTAAATGCCTTATCAACAGATTTAACTGTACAAGTCTTTAAAAATGGAAATATTTATGAACAATCTTATAAACGTGGAGTTGTTCAAGAGGATTTAAAAATTGTTGGACAAACTGAAAAACATGGAACTAGCGTTTATTTTGTTCCAGACCCAGAAATTTTTACAGAAACGACGATTTATGATTTTGATAAATTAGCTCGTCGTGTTCGTGAATTAGCCTTCTTAAATAAAGGATTAAAATTAACGATTACAGATTTACGCGAGGAAGAACCAGTTGTAAAAACTTTTTATTTTGAAGGTGGAATAAAGAGTTATGTGGAACATTTGAATAAATCAAAACAAGTGTTATTTGAAGAGCCGATTTATGTTGAAGGGGAACAAGATGGTATTCAAGTAGAAGTTGCGATGCAATATACAACCGGCTATCAAACAAATTTATTGAGTTTTACCAATAATATTCATACTTATGAAGGTGGAACTCATGAATCAGGTATTAAAACAGCTTTAACACGTGTGATTAATGACTATGCAAAACGTCAAAAAATTATGAAAGAACAAGATGAAAACTTAAATGGGGACGATGTACGTGAAGGATTAACATTAATCGTATCTATCAAGCATCCAAATCCTCAATTTGAAGGACAAACAAAAACAAAATTAGGAAATTCAGAGGCACGTACGATTACCGATCGTTTATTCTCGACACATTTTGATAAATTCTTAATGGAAAATCCTCAAGTTGCTCGAAAAATTGTTGATAAAGGGATTATTGCAGCAAAAGCTCGATTAGCTGCGAAACGTGCGCGTGAAGTAACTCGTAAAAAATCTGGTTTAGAAATTTCTAATTTACCAGGAAAATTAGCAGATTGTTCAAGTAATGATCCAAGTGTTTCAGAAATTTTCATCGTCGAAGGAGATTCTGCGGGAGGTTCTGCAAAACAAGGACGTTCTCGTCACTTCCAAGCGATTTTACCAATTCGAGGGAAAATCTTAAACGTTGAAAAAGCGTCATTAGATAAAATTTTAGCCAATGATGAAATCCGTTCCCTATTTACTGCAATGGGAACTGGGTTTGGTGGAGATTTTGATTTATCGAAAGCTCGTTATCATAAATTAGTCATTATGACCGATGCCGATGTCGATGGAGCACATATTCGAACATTATTAATAACATTATTCTATCGTTATATGCGCCCAGTAGTGGAAGCAGGATATGTTTATATTGCGCAACCACCTCTTTATAAATTAAAACAAGGAAAACAAGAGTTTTATATTCAAAATGATGAGGAATTAGAAGCAAAATTAAAAGAACTTCCAGCTAGTCCAAAGCCACAAATTTCTCGATATAAAGGTTTAGGAGAAATGGATGCGGAACAATTATGGGAAACAACAATGAATCCTCAAAATCGTTCGATGTTACAAGTAACAGTTGAAGATGCTGCTGAAGCTGATCAAGTGTTAGATATGTTAATGGGCGATAAAGTAGAACCACGTCGAGAATTTATTGAAGCAAATGCGAAATTTATTGATGTGAATGATTTAGATATTTAATGATTGAAGAAGAGGAGAGACAAAATGTCTGAGGAAAAAGATTTAGAATTTTTCGAAGAAAAATTCGAACCAACGGATTTAGCTAAAACAATGCGTAAATCATTTTTGGAATATTCCATGAGTGTTATTGTATCTCGTGCGCTTCCGGATGTTCGTGATGGGTTAAAACCTGTTCACCGTCGTATTTTATATGGAATGCATGAATTAGGAGTAACGCCAGATAAGCCCCATAAAAAATCCGCTCGTATTGTTGGGGATGTAATGGGTAAATACCATCCACACGGAGACTCTGCCATTTATGATGCAATGGTTCGTATGGCACAAGATTTCTCATATCGTTATCCATTAATTGATGGTCACGGAAACTTTGGTTCTGTCGATGGAGATAGTCCAGCGGCAATGCGTTATACCGAAGCAAGAATGAGTAAAATTGCTTTAGAAATGCTACGAGATATAAATAAAGATACGATTAATTATCGTGATAACTATGATTCAACAGAACGTGAGCCAGAAGTTTTACCATCTCGTATTCCAAACCTTTTAGTCAATGGAGCAACAGGGATTGCGGTAGGGATGGCAACGAATATTCCTCCACATCATTTAGGGGAAGTGATTTCTGCTTTACATTTATTAATGAAAAATCCTGATGTCACAACAGCTGAATTGATGGAAGTATTACCAGGACCTGATTTTCCAACAGGTGGAATTGTATTAGGCAAATCTGGAATTCGTCGAGCTTATGAAACAGGTCGTGGATCCATTACGGTTCGTGGACGTGTACAAATCGAAGAATTAAAAAATGGAAAAGAGCGGATTATTATTACGGAATTACCATATATGGTTAATAAAGCTCGTTTAGTTGAACGTATTTCGCAATTGCATCATGAAAAGAAAATTGAAGGAATTACGTACTTAAATGACGAATCTGACCGTAAAGGTATGCGTGTCGTTATTGAAGTGAGAAGAGATGTTTCTGCTTCAGTCGTTTTAAATAATTTATACAAATTAACGCCATTACAATCAAATTTTGGATTTAATATGTTAGCAATTGTAGGGCAAGAACCAAAAATTTTAAGCTTAAAAGAAATTTTACGACACTACTTAAATCACCAAGAAGAAGTGATTCGTCGTCGTAGTATTTTCGAAAAGAAAAAAGCAGAAGATCGTGCTCATATTTTAGAAGGATTACAAGTAGCTTTAGATCATATCGATGCCATTGTGGCTATTCTTCGTAGTTCTGCTAGTGGTGATATTGCCAAAGAACGTTTCATGAATGAATATGGATTAAGTGATAAACAAGCTCAAGCTATTTTAGATATGAGAATGGTTCGCTTAACAGGATTAGAACGTGAGAAAATCGATGCAGAATATGCAGATTTACAAGCACTTATCAAGGAATTAAATGAAATCTTAGCGAGCGAAGAAAGACGTTATGAAATTATCGAACAAGAATTATTAGAAATTCAACAAAAATTCGATAATCCTCGTCGTACTGAATTATTAGTAGGAGAAGCTTTAAGTTTAGAAGATGAAGACTTAATCGAACAAGAAGATGTAGTCATTACATTAACGAAAAATGGCTATATTAAACGATTAGCAAATTCTGAATTTAAAACACAACGTCGTGGTGGGCGTGGTGTACAAGGAATGAGCGTCCATGATGATGACTTTGTAGAAAATATGATTTCATGTTCAACTCATGATTCATTATTATTCTTTACGAATACAGGTAAAGTATATCAAACAAAAGGATATGAAATTCCAGAATACAGTCGTACTGCTAAAGGATTACCAGTCATTAACTTATTGAATATTGACTCAACTGAGAAAATTCAAGCAATTATTAGTGTACCGGAATCTGATGAAACAGAAAGATTCTTATTCTTTACAACTTTACGTGGAACTGTTAAACGTGTTAAATTATCAGACTTCAAAAATATTCGTACAAATGGATTACGTGCGATTCAATTACGAGAAGATGATCAATTAATTCGCGTAGTCGTAACAAGTGGTCAAGATGGCATTATTCTTGGGACTTACCACGGAAATGCTGTAACATTCCATGAAGAAAAAGTTCGTGCAATGGGTCGTACAGCAGCAGGGGTTCGAGGTGTATCTTTACGTGATGATGACTACGTAATTGGAATGGATATTTTAACACCTGAACGTGAAGTATTAGTCGTTAGTGAAAAAGGATATGGTAAACGTACTGCTGCCAGTGAATATGCCTTAAAAGGTCGTGGTGGTAAAGGAGTTAAAACCCTTCGTATTACTGAAAAAAATGGTCCTCTTGTATGCTTAAGAACCGTAACAGGCGAGGAAGATTTAATGATTATGACGAATAAAGGAGTAATCATTCGATTCCATGCTTCAGATGTTTCTCAAACAGGTCGTGGTGCTCTTGGAGTTCGTATGATGCGTTTAGATCAAGATGCTATTGTAAGTTCATTAGCCATTGTTGATCGTGAAGAGGAAGCAGAAGAAACGGTCACTTCATCTGAAGAAACCATTGTTTCTGAAAAAGTAACCGAAAACTTACAAAACTTCGCACAAGAATTAGTAGACGAACAAGAATAAAATTATGAAAAAATACTTTTCTAAGTAGTACAAATACTACAAAGGAAAGTATTTTTTATGTAAAATTCTTTAGAAAAATCAGACTTTAGTCACTAGTAAAGCGCTATTTTTAGGTGTATAATCAGCGTAATTACAGGATGGGAGGAAGTTTATTATGATTGAATTTAAACAAGCAACAAAAAAATATGGAGATAAGGTAGCTTTAAACAACTTAAACTTAACAATTGAAAGTGGAGAAATTGTTGGATTAATTGGACATAATGGTGCAGGAAAATCTACGACCATTAAATCATTAGTGAGTATTTTACCTCTCACAAGTGGAACGATTGAAGTAGATGGTGTTCCTCTATCACAAGATCCATTAACAATTAAGCGAAAAATTGGATATGTAGCAGATTCTCCAGATTTATTTTTACGTTTAACGGCTAATGAATTTTGGGAATTAATTGCAGTTTCTTATCAATTAACAATGAATCAAATAGAAGAAAGATTAACGTATTTATTAGAGTTATTTGACTTTACTCCTTATCGTTATGATGTGATTGAATCATTTTCTCATGGAATGAGACAAAAAGTATTCGTCATTGGTGCTTTATTACCCGATCCAGATATTTGGATTTTAGATGAACCATTAACTGGTTTAGATCCACAAGCTGCTTACGATTTGAAAAAAATGATGCGTGAACATGCCGAAAAAGGAAAAACAGTATTATTTTCTACCCATGTATTAGAAGTAGCAGAACAATTATGTGATCGTATTGCCATTTTGAAAAAAGGTGAATTATTATTTTATGGTACAATCGAAGAGTTAAAAGAACATAATCCTCAAGAGTCTCTTGAAAGTATTTATTTATCTTTAGCGGGACGTAAGGAAGGAGAGACTGTCGATGAATCTGCAAGCTGTTAGAAAATTAGTGAAGTTGAATTTATTATATGCAGTTGCTCCTGCTCAATTAGCTGCTTACCGACAAAAACAAGAAAAAAATCCACTGAAAAAAATCGATATTCCTAAGAAAATCCTTCGTTCTCAGCTTATGATTGGATTAATTTATATTGCTTTTTTTGGGGTATTAAATTCATTGGTAAACCCTATTGGAAATAATCCTACTCTATTTGCGAATATGATTAGTATTTTTAGTGCTTTTACATTTTCTCAAAGTTTTATTGCTTTTTATAATGTATTTTATGAAAGTAAAGATTTAACTTCTTATCGACCTTATGCTTTTAGAGAAGTAGAGATTATTCTTGGAAAAGCTATTTCTGTTATGATGGTCGCTTTAATGGGATTAGGACCTATTATTGCATATTTTATCGTTTTACCGATTCAATATGGAAAAGATTTTTGGTATACCATTCCTTTAATGATTATTAACTGCTTCATTTTATTAGTCTTTTTAGGAGTATTTATTTTTACACTCGTACATTATTTGACAAGTTTGTCATTTTTTAAAAAGTATAAAAATATTATTTCAAATATTTTATTAGGATTTGTTTCTATTTTTTCAGGCTTACTCTATATTTTAATTTCTAATCATAATACTGTTTCAATATTAACGAAACAAGAGAGAGCTTTTATTCCTCCTTTTGAAGCTTTTTATGCGATGATTCTTCATCCATTATCACTTGACGGAATGATTGGCTATATTGGTTGGATTGGAATTACAGTTCTCTTATTAGTGAATATTTACTATAAAATATTGCCAACCTTTTATGAAAAAGCGATGGAAGTTAGTTCAATTCAACAATATTCTAAAAGAGTTCGTAGCTTTTCATTGGATAATTTTTCAAAATTAGTGAGAAAATACCATATCCAATTAATGAAAGAAGGATCCATTATTGTTCAAGGAATCATTGCACCAAGTATTTTACCGTTTTTGATGTTATTACCAATGATTTTTGGTGTGACGAGAGAAGGAGTTAATCTTACAGAATTTTTTACCTTCCGATTTTTACTTTCGTATTTATTATTTGCATTATTGTTTGCAATGACAAATTCCTTTGGAAATAACTTAACAAGTATTGGTTTTTCTTTAGAAAGAGATAATTTTGAATATTTAAAAGTATTACCAATTGATATGAAAAAATATGCTCGTGAAAAATTTAAAGTATTATTTTTAGCGCAATCTTCTGTACCAATTTTATTATTAAGTATTGTATTATTAGTACTTCGCATGCCAATTTTATTAGTGTTAGCAGTAATAGTTACTTGGTTTTCGATTAGTTTTGGGTTATCAGCTTGGGGATTTGAAAGAGATTATCGACTACGTGTTCCGAATTGGAGTAATATTGTTGAACTACAAAGTCGAGGAAATAAATTTTTGTTAGGATTTTTAATGTTTATTTTATTTATCCTTTTAATCCTTTGTATAGTGGCTTCTTTCCCAATTATTCACTTCCTTCCAGAAACAATTGGGTATATTATAGGCGCTGCAGCTTTTGTTATTCTGAATGGACTAGGGATATTCTTTGGTGAATTTTATTTAAGAAAATTGAAAAAAGCTTTATAATTTTTTACTCCATAGTGAAAACTATGGAGTTTTTGTAGTTTAAAGTATAGTTTTAAACTATAAATTTAGATAATAATTAGATAATTGACTAGAACGGTTTCTCCTGTTATTCTAAGTTCAGTTAAAGAACAGCACTGTGAAAAGGTGAGTAGAGAAGGAAACTTGTTTAGAGAGTCTCGGTAGGTGAAAAGAGATCAAGATTGAATTTTTGAAGATGGCCTTGGAGTGTTAGATATTGAATGATTAAATATCTACGGGTAGCCCGATATAGCAAGAGTATAAAGATACTCATAGAGGGAATTATTGCGAAATAATTCTAAAACAAGGTGGTAACGCGAATTTTCGTCCTTGCAGTGAAAAACTGTAAGGATTTTTTATTTTAGGAGGAATATATTATGACAAAACAACAAGCACCATTTAGAGTAGACCACGTAGGAAGTTTCTTACGTCCAAAAGAATTAGTAGAAGCAAGAGAAAAATTTACAAACGGTGAAATTACACGTGAAGAATTAACAGCAGTGGAAGATCAAACGATTCAAGAAATTGTGAAAAAACAAATTGCTGCTGGATTACAAGGGGTAACAGATGGAGAATTTCGTCGTGCTTACTGGCATTTAGACTTCTTTTGGGGTCTTAACGGAGTAGAACATGTAGTGGGTGAACGTGGCTATTTATTTCATGGAATTGAAACAAAAGCTGATACTGCAGTTCTTAAAGCACCGATTAATGGGAAAAATCACCCATTTGTTAAACATTTTGAGTTTTTAAGAGATTTAGTAAAAGAAGAAGATGTTATTGTTAAATTTACAATTCCTTCACCTTCACAATTTTATTTTGAATTAATTCGTACACCAGAGCATATTGCTGCTTGGGAAGCTGTTTATTCAACAACAGATGAATTATTCGAAGCTATTATTAAAGCTTATTCTGAAGTGATTCAAGATTTATATGATGCAGGGCTTACAACATTACAATTAGATGATTGTACATGGGGAGCTTTAGTAGACGATGGATTTACAAAACGTTTCCGTGAAGAGCGTCCATTAGAAGAAGTAAGAAGAGAGTTTGCTGCTCGTGCGTTACGTTTAAACAATGGTGTTATTGCAAATGCACCTAAAGATTTAGTGATTAATACTCACGTTTGTCGTGGTAATTTCCATTCTACTTGGATTTCTCAAGGGGGATACAATAAAGTAGAAGATGAGTTATTAGGTGGAGAAAATGTAAATGCTTATTATTTAGAATTTGATACAGACCGTGCAGGGGACTTTAAACCATTAGCAAAAGTTGGAACAGAGAAAAAAGTAGTTCTTGGACTATTAACATCAAAATTTGCTGATTTAGAAAATAAAAATGAAATTATTGCTCGTATTAAAGAAGCTAGTCAATATGTACCATTAGAAAATCTATACTTAAGTACACAATGTGGATTTGCTTCAACAGAAGAAGGAAATGTAATTAAAGAAGAAGACCAATGGAAGAAAATTGCATTAATTAGCGAAATTGCACAAGAAGTTTGGAAATCATAAAAATATAGCTCCTACAGGAAGATGGTAGGAGCTCTTTAATGTCTATTTTTTGAAATGAATTTCTAACTCGTAGCCATTTTGACGAGCAATTTTTTGTAAAGTATAAATGGTAGGATTTCCTGTTCCACTTTCTAAACGGGATAATTGCGTTTGTTTTAAACCAATTTGTTGTGCGAATGTGGATTGAGTTAATCCAGTTTCTAGTCTTAAGTCTATTAATTTTAAAGAGATTTCTTGTTTAATCAGTTCTTCTTCTAAATCCTTTTCAAAATTAGAATAATTCGATTTCAACTGATTGATAGTCTTTATAAGTAATGAATTCATTTTGTTCTCCTTTTTCATAATTTTTTGAAGTAGGAATGACTAAAACAGTTTTTCCTTCAATTTTACGTCCCCATTTTTCTAAAATAGCACGTGTAATTCCATATTTATCGATTAAACTGAGTACTGCAATGATTTTTATAGTATCTTCATAAGGTAGTTTTTGAATATTTTTAGCCATTTCTTCTGTAAATTTTATTTGATGAGTCATTTTTTTCCCTCCTTAAAATCAGTATAACATATATGTTATAATTTTACGATAAAAAAATAATGTAAAATCGTTGTCAGAACGCATTTTCTCTGCTATAATAATGGAACGTGAGTATTAGTTTTAATACTCTCCTTGCTTATTCAAAAGAATAAGCCAAAAGACCATAAGGAGGTGACAGTCAATGAGTCAAACATCAAAATACGAGATTTTATACATCATCCGTCCAAACATCGATGAAGCTGCTAAAGCTGAATTGGTTGCAAGATTTGATGCTGTTTTAACAGACAACGGAGCAGTTGTTGTTGAATCTAAAGACTGGGCGAAACGTCGTTTTGCATACGAAATTAAAGATTTCCACGAAGGTATCTATCATTTAGTGAATATCACTGCTGAAGATGCAAAAGCAATTGACGAATTCGACCGTTTAGCTAAAATCAGCAATGACATCTTACGTCATATGATTGTTAAAGTAGAAGCATTTGCTTAATATAAGCAAAACAAATCTTGAAAGGAGCAGATACTATGATCAATAATGTTGTGTTAGTTGGTCGTTTAACTCGACCAGTAGACTTAAAATATACTCCAAATGGAGTAGCGGTTGGAACTTTTTCAGTTGCATGTGACCGCCGTTTTAAAAATCAACAAGGAACAAGAGAAACAGATTTTATTAACTGTAGAATTTGGAGAGAACGTGCTGAAACATTAGCGAAGTACACTCGTAAGGGTTCTTTGATTGGAGTTGAAGGACGTATTGAAACTAGAACTTATGAAAATCAACAAGGACAAAAAGTTTATGTAACTGAAGTTGTCGCTGAGAATTTTTCATTATTAGAGTCTAAAAATATTACTGAACAACGTCCAATGAATGATTCTTATAATGGTTATTCACAACAAAATCAGTATCAATCACAAGGTGATTTCAATGCACCAAGTGCTCCTACTTCATCATTTGGAAATATTCCAGCAGACCCATTTTTAGCAAATGGTGAAACGATTAATATTTCTGACGATGATTTACCATTCTAATCAAAAGGAGGATACCGTAATGGCTCAACAACGTAGAGGTGGCGGCGCTCGTCGTCGTAAAAAAGTTTGCTACTTTACTGCAAACCACATTAAATATATTGATTACAAAGATGTAGAATTATTAAAACGTTACATTTCTGAAAAAGGTAAAATCTTACCACGTCGTGTAACAGGTACTTGTGCTAAATATCAACGTCTTTTAACTGTTGCAATCAAACGTGCTCGTATTATGGGATTATTACCATTTACAACAGTAGATTAATATACAAAGGACTGGTTTTCCAGTCCTTTTTTATTTAAATGTTTCACGTGAAACATTTTGGGAAAGCGTCAAGGGTATTCCTTTGGCGGGAAATATGTTAAAATAGTTATAGAAAGATGGTGATAAACATATGTTGAATCATTTTAAAGAATGGTACGAAAATCTTCCATCTTATCTAAAAATCCCTTCTGTAAAATACTATGGAGGTTCTTTTGTAATTTTATTAAGTATTATGTGCATTATGAGTTTTATGACTCATTTATGGTTAGGATTTATCGTATTGATTTGGTTATGTTTATTTGCCACAATAACATATTTTTCTATTCATATAATTACAAAAAAAATTAATAACTATGCATCAGAATTAGCTTATAAAATTAGAAAAGGAGAACAAGATGCCTATTTAAAAATGCCTATTGGAATGATTTTGTATGATGATAAAGAAAATGTGACTTGGGTAAATCCGTATTTACAAAAAAAACTTCAAAAACAAGATATAATTGGAATTTCATTAAAACAATTGAATGAGAGATTGTATTATCAAGTAAAAAGACAAATTCAAAATGAAAAAGAGCAAGATATTTTTGATTTTGAAGATAAAAAATATAAAATCATTGTACATCCAGATATTCGTATGATTTATTTAACAGATATTACAGAATTTGCTAGTATTGAAGAAAAATATCATGACGAACAAATAGTTGTTGGGCAAATATTTTTAGATAATTTTTCGGAAGTTTCCCAATCATTAAATGATAGAAGAAAATCAAATTTAAACAATTTCGTTACAAACCAATTATCAAGTTGGGCAACTCATCATAATATCTTTATGAAAAGAGTGGATGATGACCGATTTATTGCTTTTTTAAATCGAAAATCTTTAAATAAGTTAGAAAAAGAAAAATTCGATATTATGGATAAAATTAGAGAAACTACTGCAAAACAAAACTTTCCGTTAACAGTAAGTATGGGATTTTCGTATTCAGATAAAGAAAATGAAATACACTATCCTGAAATTGCTTCTTATGCTCAAGCAAATTTAGATTTAGCATTAGGAAGAGGTGGAGATCAAGTAGTGGTTCGTTCGCAAAACGAAGACGCACGTTTCTATGGTGGAAAATCAAATCCTATGGAAAAACGTACAAGAGTAAGAGCAAGAATGGTATCTCAAGCTTTAAAAGATTTAATGGAAGAAGCTTCAGAAGTTATTGTAATGGGTCATCAATTTCCAGATATGGACGCGATTGGAGGATGTTTAGGAATCCGTAGAATTGCGAATATGAATCAGAAAAAAGCTTGGATTGTGACGAATGAAAATCAATATTCACATGATATTCATAAACTGATGGATGTTATTCAAGAGCAAAAGACTTTACGAGAGGATATAATTACTCCAGAAGAAGCATTGGAAAAACTGACACCCAATACATTAGTTATATTAGTGGATGTGAGTCGTCCAGTCATTGCTGCTTCGCCAGAAGTATTAGAACAAGCTAATAAAATTGTTGTAATCGACCACCATCGAAGAAGTCAAGATTTCCCCAAAAATCCAGTATTAGTTTATATTGAACCATATGCTTCTTCAACTGGTGAATTAATTACAGAATTATTTGAATATCAGAATAATTATGCAGAAAGTATTCAACCGATTGAAGCAACAGCTATGTTAGGTGGAATTATTGTTGATACAAGAAACTTTACATTAAGAACAGGTTCAAGAACATTTGACGCAGCAAGTTATTTGAAGTCAGTTGGTGCTGATACTATTTTAATTCAAAGATTGTTGAAGGAAAATGTGGAAACTTATTTACTAAGAAGTCATTTATTAAATTCATTAATTTTATTAGAAAATAATATCGGTATTGTACAAGGAGAAGAAGATAATCCTTATCCAACAGTGGTGGCTGCACAAACAGCAGATATGATGCTTTCGATGGAAAATATTGATGCTTCATTTGTTGTTACAAAGCGTGAAGATGGACGTATTGGTATTAGTGGTCGAAGTTTAGGAAATAAAAATGTACAACGTGTAATGGAAAAAATGGGTGGTGGTGGGCACCTGTCCAATGCAGCGACTCAATTAAGTGATACAACGATTGAACAAGCTGTAATTCAATTAAAAGAAGTGATTTCTGAATTAGGAAATGATATAGATTTATAGGAGGTAAGAAAAATGAAAGTTATTTTTCTACAAGATGTTAAAGGTAAAGGAAAAAAAGGAGATGTAAAAAACGTAGCAGATGGCTATGCACAAAATTTCCTTATTAAAAATGGTTTAGCAAAAGAAGCTACAACTGCTAGCTTGTCAACTTTAGCAGGTCAAAAGAAAGCAGAAGAAAAACATAATGCTGAATTATTAGCACAGGCCAAAGCATTAAAAGAATTCTTAGAAAAAGAAGAAACAGTTGTAACAATTAAAGCAAAAGCAGGAGAAGACGGACGTTTATTTGGAGCAATTCCAGCAAAACAAATTGCAGAAGAATTTAATAAAACATTTAATGTATCATTAGATCGTCGTAAATTTGAATTAGCTGCTCCAATTCGTGCATTAGGTTTTGCTAGAGTACCAGTTAAATTACATCATGATGTTCAAGCGACAATGACAGTTAATATCGTAGCTCAATAATAAGGATTTCCTGTAGCTATTAAATAAGAAATTAAGCTGTGGATTATTTTCCACAGCTTATTTATTTTTAGAGATTTTTGTTAAATATTTCACAAGTATTCATTAATAAAACCACCGATAAAAAATCGGTGGAAAAAAGGATTAGAAATATTTATTTTGGGAGGATAAATATTCTTATTTGGGAATGATTAAAGTATAGACGTAGAATATGAAGAAAATATGAAATAAATTTATAGATTTTATTATGATTTATGAAAAATTTATTTATGATAAGCATGTCCTGCTGTAATCCGGAAAGAACGATAAATTTGTTCCACTAAAACTAGTCTCATTAATTGATGAGGAAGAGTAATTCTACCAAATGAGATTTTAACATTTGCACGTTTTTTGACTGTATCACTTAGTCCAAGTGAACCACCAATAATGAAAATAATAGAACTTTTTCCATTTATTCCATAATTTTCAATTTTTTCAGCTAATTGTTCTGAACTTATTAAATCTCCTTCAATTGCCATAGCAATAACGGTGTCAGAATCCTTTATTTTTGTAAGAATCTTTTCTCCTTCTTTATCTTTTACTTGTTCTATTTCTTTTTCACTTAGATTTTCTGGAGCTTTTTCATCAGGTACTTCAACGAGTTGAAATTTACAATAACTCCCTAATCGCTTGGCATATTCGTCGATTCCTTGTTTCAAATATTTTTCTTTTAATTTTCCAACACTAATAATGGTAATATTCATAAATTTCTCCTTTAATAAATTTACGATACCATTATACTAAACTTTTGGATAAGATTTCATTAATTTGTCGATTTTTTTTATGAAAAGCATTATAATTTTCAAGAATAGATTTTAAAGATTAAATGGAGGGATTCAATGATTCGATTTTTATTTCAACAGTCCATTCCTAAACGAATAGCAGCTAGTTTTGGGATTGTAATTTTAGTGGGGTCTTTATTATTAAACTTACCTATCTCACAATTAGAGACTTCACAGGCAACTTATTTTGATCATTTGTTTACGACAGTTTCTATGGTTTGTGTAACTGGATTATTTACTCAACCAGTTGCTTCTACTTATAATCCATTTGGTCAAATTATTTGTATGTTTTTAATGCAAATTGGTGGGCTTGGGCTGATGAGTATGATTGCCTTTTTCTTCTTTGATTCAGGAAAGAAGTTATCTTTAACGGATCGTCTGGCACTGCAAGATAGTTTGAATCGAGATGATACAAAGGATTTTAAAGATTACTTACGTACTATTTTTAAATATACTTTTATTATTGAAGGAATAGCAGCTATTTTATTTTCTTATCGATTTATTCCGATGCTAGGAGTTGGTAAAGGGATATTTACTTCGATATTTTTTGCAATTTCTGCTTTTTGTAATGCTGGATTTGATAACTTAGGAAGTAATAGTTTGATTGATTACGCAACAGATTCATTATTATCAATTGTCATTTCAGCATTAATTATATTAGGTGGAATTGGGTTTGCAGTATGGTTTGATGTGAAAAATTCTATTTTATGCTACCGTAGTTCTTTAAAAAATAAATATCATAAAACGTTTTATAAACGATTACATTATCATACGAAAGTAGTGATTTTATTAACGATAGGAATTTTGGTAACAGGAACTGTCTTAACGTTGATAACAGAGTGGCATAATCCTGATACAATAGGAAATCTAAATTTTGGAGAAAAATTATTAGTTAGCTTTTTCCAAACGGTGACGATGAGAACAGCAGGATTTGCTAGTATTGATTATACAAAAGCTAATCCTTCAACTTTATTATTATATTGTATTCAAATGTTTATAGGAGGTTCTCCTGGAGGAACAGCAGGCGGTGTGAAAACAACAACTGTATTAGTCGTTTTATTATTTATTCGCTCAGAAATTTATGAGAAGAAATCCATTAATTTTAGACATCATACGATTTCCTATGAAATGGCTCGAAAATCATTAATGATTTTTATCATCTTTACCGTATTAATATTAAGTAGTGTATTCTTATTAAGTATAACGGATCCACAAGCACCATTATTGTATACATTATTTGAAACGATTTCTGCCATGTGTACAGTAGGGGTAACGGCTAATTTAACACCGACCTTATCGATGTTTGGACAAATTATTATTATGTTATTGATGTTTATAGGAAGAATAGGACCTTTAACAGTTTTATTAAGTTTTTCAAATCGTAATAAACAAGGTTCACCAATAAAATATGCGAAAGCACCATTATTAATTGGATAGAAAGTAGGAATATACATGACAAAAACAGTAGGAATCTTAGGATTAGGCTTATTTGGTACTACCATTGCGAAACAATTAAGCCAATATGAATGTGATATTATTGCAGTAGATAGTCAAGAAGAAAATGTGAATCGTTTAGAACCTTATGTGGCTAAAGGAGTCATTGCGGATATTACAGATATTCATGTATTAGAAGAAATTGGTATTAGTGATTGTGAAGTTGTAGTGGTAGCTACAGGAAGTAATTTAGAAGCAAGTATTTTAGCAGTGATGCATTGTCATAAATTAGGAGTTCCAAAAATTGTAGCAAAAGCAAAAAGTAAAACTTCAACAGAAATTTTAATGAAGATGGGGGCAACTAGAATTATTAATCCTGAAAAAGAAACAGGAATTCGAGTTGCAAAAAATATTGTACACCATAAATTAGCAGATGTGATTTCTTTAGATGAAAATATCTCCTTAGTAGAATTTTATCCACCATTATCATGGGTCGGAAAATCATTAAAAGATTTACATTTACGTCAACAATATGATTTGAACTTGATTGGCTATCGATCTGTAGAAAATGCTCCTTTAAATACACAATTAAGTGCAGATTTTGAAATACAAGACAATGTTATGTTAGTGGCGATTATTGATAGTAAACGATTAGAAACTGCTAGTTTTTTAAATGAAGATTAATTAAAAAAAGATAGCTCCCAAAAACAGGGGGCTATCTTTTTGTTTGCATTAACGAATAACTGTTTCAGTTTCAGCATCGAAGAAGTGTGATTTATTTAAGTCAAATGCTAAATCAACCATTTCTCCTGGGTTGTGGAAGTCACGAGCATCTACTTTAGATACGAATTCAGTGTCATCTACTTTAGTGTATAACATTGTTTCAGCACCTAATAATTCTGATACAACTACTTCAGCTTTTACAGAAGATGAAGGATATGTTTCAAGAGCAATTTGAGAACCTTTGATATCTTCTGGACGAATACCAAAGATTAATTCTTTACCATTGTATCCTTTTTCTTCTAATAGATTTTGTTTTGCTAATGGTAATTTTAATGCTAATCCTTTACCATTTGAAATAACACCATCTTGTAATGTTACTTTGAAGAAGTTCATCGCTGGTGATCCGATAAATCCTGCTACGAATACATTATTTGGAGTATTGTAAACTTCTTGAGGACTACCAATTTGTTGAACGATACCATCTTTCATAATAACGATACGGTCAGCCATTGTCATCGCTTCAGTTTGGTCGTGTGTTACATAAATTGTAGTAGTTTCTAAACGACGGTGTAATTTAGCGATTTCTGCACGCATGGCAACACGTAATTTAGCATCTAAGTTTGATAGAGGTTCGTCCATTAAGAATACTTTAGCATCACGAACGATTGCACGACCTAAAGCCACACGTTGACGTTGTCCACCTGATAAAGCTGCTGGTTTACGTTCTAAGTATTGAGCTAATCCTAAGATTTCAGCTGCATTTTTAACACGTTTATCAATTTCAGCTTTGTCATATTTACGTAATTTTAATCCGAATGCCATGTTATCATAAACACTCATATGTGGATATAATGCATAGTTTTGGAATACCATTGCGATGTCACGGTCTTTAGGAGCCACATCGTTCATTACAGTATCCCCGATTTTTAATTCCCCTTCAGAAATATCTTCTAATCCAGCAATCATACGTAAAGTTGTAGATTTACCACATCCAGAAGGTCCTACGAATACGATGAATTCGCGATCTTTGATATGTAAGTTAAAGTCTGTAACTGAATAGAAATCAGCATTGTCATATTTTTTGTGAATATGATTCAATTCCATTTGTACCATTTTATAATCCCCTTTTCTTATCTTATTGGATGATGTAATTATACATGAAAAAGCTTTCAAAACCTATTGTCTGTATGACTAAAATTCTTTATTGATTTTTGTGCAACATGCTGAAAAAAATTATAACATATATGTTATAACTAATGTTCGATTTTTAAAATAATTTTAAAAAAGTAGTATTTTTTAAATTGTTTTATTGAAACCGTTATCAGATTTTTATATAATAGGATAGAAAGATAAAGTGAAGGAGAGAGTTCTGATGAATTATTTATGTATTGATATTGGAGGTACAAGTATTAAATATGGTATGTTTAATGAAAATGGAGAAAAGGTTACACAAGTGCTAAAAACTCCAACGATTAAAACTGAAACGAGTAATCAGATTTTACAAACTATATTGGATTTAGTCGGAAAATATAAGTCTCAAATTGATGGAGTGGCTATTTCTTCTGCAGGTGTTGTCAATTCTCAAGGAAGTATTGCTTATGCAGGATATACGATTCCAGGTTATACAGGAACTGAAATTAAAAAAGAAGTTGAAAAAGCCTATCATATTCGATGTGAAGTTGAAAATGATGTCAACTGTGCTTGCTTAGGAGAAGTTTGGAAAGGAAGTGCACAACATGTTTCTTCAGTAGTGATGTTAACAGTTGGTACTGGAGTTGGTGGAGCAGTATATTTAAATAATCAATTATGGACAGGAATGAATTATACTGCTGGTGAAATTGGTTATATGTATATTCAAGGGAAATACTTCCAAGATTTAGCTTCTACAACAGCATTGCTAGAAAATTATGAAAAAAGAACGAACGAAAAAATTAATGGAGAAATTCTTTTTGAAAGAGCAAAATCTGGAGATAACCATGCCGTTGAAGCTATTAATGAGCAAGTTAGCTATTTAGCTGAAGGTTTGGTTAATATTTGTTACTTAATGAATCCTGAAAAAATTGTTATTGGCGGAGGAATTATGGCTCAGAAAGAATTTATTATGCCAATTTTAGAAAAATATTTAGAAAGTAAAATTGTTGATAAAAGATTTTTAAAAACTAAAATTGAACCTGCTAGCTTAGATAATGATGCAGGGATGTTAGGAGCTTTGTATCATTTTTTACAAAAAAAGGAGTAGAGTAAATGACAGTTTTAGAAAAAATTGAAAAACAATATGTTAACTTTACGAAAAAAGAAAAACAAATTGCATTGTATATTCTTCAACATCCTAGTGAGATTAAAACAAGTACTATTACAGATTTAGCTTTTAAAATTGGAACTTCTCCAGCACTAATTACTCATTTTTGTAAAAAATTAGATAATATGAGTTTTATGGATTTGAAATTAGAAATTAGTAGTTCAAGAGAAAAAGAGAAGGTTGTTCAAAGTAACTTGGTGGCGGATCATATTCTTGAGTTTTATTATCATGTTATCGAGAGAACTAAAAAAAATTTAACGGTTGAATTAGTTGATTCTGTTTTAGAAAAAATTAAAAAAGCTCGAAGAATTTATATTTTTGGGGTCGGTAGTTCAGGTTTATCCGCGTTAGAATTACAACAACGTTTAATGAGAATGGGAATGAACTCGACTTGTGTTACGGACTCTCATATGATGTTAATGAATAGTTCGATTATTACAAAAGAAGATTTAGTCATTGGTATTTCCGTTTCAGGTGAAACGACAGATATTATTCAAGCTGTCCAATTAGCTAAACTACGTGGCGTCTCTATTATAGGATTAACGGCTTTTAGTGAAAGTCAATTAGCTAAATTAAGTGATATTTATCTCTTAGCTTACAATAGTACTTTTGTAAATAATGAGAGATTTGTTAATTCTCAGTTTGCATTGATGTATGTGATAGATATTTTGTCAATGAAATTATTAGAAGATAATCGCTATCAATATACGATGCTGCAAACAATGGAAACGATACTTTCAAGAGAAAATTAAAATTTTTTTAAAAAAAAAATAAAAAATAAAAAAAATTCAATTTTCTCTTGCGTTTTGTTTTTGATTCCTGTATTATAAGGATGTGGCAAGCGTTTCCAATAAAATAAAAGAGGTGCTTAATGAGAGTAGAAGTCATAAATCAATTAAGTCCGCCTGGTTTGGCTGGAATGATTTGTAAGCGGATAAATAATCGGATTTTGATTTATGGAGGAAGTTATTTTCCAGAAAATGAACCTTTAAAAACTACAAAAGTTCAATCGAATCGGATCT
The DNA here is from genome assembly GCA_963529535.1 of uncultured Granulicatella sp. GTDB lineage: Bacteria > Bacillota > Bacilli > Lactobacillales > Aerococcaceae > Granulicatella. The sequence goes on from CAUSAK010000009.1 coordinate 27,895, forward strand.
ATGTATATGATGAAAATTTTAAACTATTGTACGAACAAAAAGGAAAAATTTATCCGGATAAGGGAATTACAATTCAAGAGGAAGATACCATCTATTATATTCAATCGTCATCCATTTATAAAATTAGTGTAGCAGATAAAGTTGAAGAAGAATGTATTGGCGTTTTTGATTTCAACATTGAAAGCGGATACGGTTGTAAAATAGGCGAGTGTTTATTCTTTGGACAACAGGAAAGTTATCAATTTAATTTGCTAACAGGACAATTAATCCAAAAAGCTGATTTTCCTGTTAAAGCAAGAGCCCAAGGAGTTTCTTTCTTATTTAAAAATGAATTGTACTACTTAGGTGGTGCTAATGATGAAACTTATACAAATGGATATAAATATAATTTTAAATATGATGAATGGAGAAAGATTGAGTATCGATTACCTCATTCTACTTTAGGGGCGTCAAGCATTCAAATAAATGAAAAGTTAGTATTAATTTTAGGTGGATTTCATCAAGATGTTTATAATCAAGCTATTATAGATTTAAAACAACCTGGTTATCGAGAAGAATATTTTTCAAAAGAGAAATCCTTTTTTAAATGGAATCAAGAAATATATCTATTGAATATAGAAAATGGAACTTTCACTATAATGGGAAAAGATGAACGTTTTGCATTATGTGGAGCAGGATTTTTAAAAGCTGATAATGGATATTATGTTGTCAGTGGAGAATGTAGTCCAGGAAGACGGACGCCGAATGTATTGTTAGTAAAGGAATTATTATAAGGAGGAATATTATGAGTTTAGAAAAATTTAAAGGAGTATTTATTGCTTTCTATTCAGTATATGATGATGAAGGTAATGTTAGTCCTGAGAGAGCAAAAAAATTAGCACAATATTATATCGACAAAGGGGTGAAAGGCCTTTATGTAGGAGGTTCTTCAGGTGAAGGGGTTCTTCAATCAGAAGAAGAACGTAAAATCATTCTTGAAGCTGTAATGGAAGTCGCAAAAGGAAAAACAACTGTTATTGCTCATGTAGGAGCGAACTCAACTGTTGAATCAGTAAGACTTGCTAAACATGCTTCAGATTTAGGAGTTGACGCTGTATCTTCAATCCCATGTGTGTACTATGGTTTCTCTCCTGAAGCAGTGAAAAAACATTGGTTAGCAATGATTGAAGCAAGTGATAAACCATTTATTATTTACCATATTCCTCAAACAACCAGATTTAATTTACCAATTTCATTATTTGAAGAAATGGCTAAATTAGATAAAGTTATTGGAATTAAATGTTCTTCTGAAAGTACTTTTGAATTACAACAATTTAAAGCAGTTGGAGAAAGAGCAAAACAAGGTGAGTTCTTAGTGTTTAATGGTCCAGATGAACAATTTATTGCTGGACGTGCTATTGGAGCAGATTCAGGAATTGGGGGAACATATGGTGTAATGCCAGAATTATTCCTTAAATTAAATGAATATGTTATTGCAGGTGAATTTGACAAAGCTCGCAAACTTCAAAATGAAGTCAATGAAGTGATTAAAGGATTATTATCAGGGCCATCATTATATGCGGTATGTAAATATATTCTAAAACTTCGCGGAGTTGAAACAGGAGAAGTAAGAGGTCCGATGTTACCAATTTCTACTCCAGAGCATATTGAATTAGCCGAAAGATTAAATCAACGAATTCAAGAATTAATTGAAGAATATAAATAAAAAGGAGAATGAAAATGAAAAAGTTTGTAAAAGGCTTATTGGCAACAGCAGCAGTAGTAGCGGGATTAGCGGCATGTAGTCCAGCTGGACAACCATCAAGCGGAGGCAATGGGGATGGTGCTAAAGATAAAACATTTTATTTATCTGGAATTTTAAAAGGTACAGGAGATAAAGTTCCATATGTTTGGCAAGATGGAGATGGATTAATTCCATATATGTTATTCCGTGGTTTGTTATTAGCAGATTCAAAACTTGAAACAACTACTCCTGATTTAGCAAAAGAGTGGAAAAAATCTGATGATGGAAAAACATATGAATTTACATTGAAAGATGGATTGAAATGGTCAGATGGAGAAGCATTAACAGCAGCCGATGTTGAATTTAGTGTTAAATTAGCTTTAAAAGCATCAGTTATTAATGGTATTTTCCCAGCTGCATTCTTAAAAGTAGAAGGAGCTAAAGAATATAAAGAAGATAAAGCTGATAAGATTTCAGGTATTACAGTGGAAGGTAATAAAGTTACATTTAAATTAGTAGCTCCAGTAGGTAATTTTGAACAAATTATGGCTCAATTCTTTATCTTACCAAAACATAAATTAGAAAAAGAAAATCCTTTAGAACTAAATAACAGCACATTCTGGGCTAACCCTGTAACAAGCGGTATGTATAAAGTTAAAGAAGTTAGCGCAGGGAACTTCTTAGAATATGATAAAAATGAAAATTATGAAAAAGAAAAACCAAAATTTGAGAAAGTTGTTTATAATTTCATTTCAGATCCAGTCCTAGCATTACAAGATGGTAAATCATACTTCTTTACAACAAATAAACCTCAAGAAATTAGTCAATTAGATACACTTAATACTTTAACTAAAAAAGAAGTAGATATTTTATTCTACCGTTACTTTATTACTAACTTATCAGGTGTTGATGGTAAAGGGAATTCTGCTTTAGCAAATCCAAAAGTGAGAGAAGCTATTTTATATGCTATCAATCGTGAAGAATTGTCTAAATCAATTTTCCCTGGAATTTCTGAAGTGAATCATACTGGTGTTCCTACAGCATTAGATGCATTCCTAAAAACTGCAAATAAACATGAATATAATCCTGAAAAAGCAAAACAATTGTTAAAAGAAGCAAACTATGATGCTAGCAAACCTTTAATTTTAACTTATTACTATAACGACCAAGCTTCTCAAGATTTCATGCAAGCTGTAAGTTATCAACTTGACCAAGTTGGTATTAAGAATGAAGTAACTCAAATTACTTCAGATGCTACAACTGGATTATTTAAAACTCGTAAATATGACTTAGCGTATAAAGGATTATCATCATTTGGTTATGAAAGCTGGTATGGTGAATATGCTTCAACAAATACAAACTTTACTAACATTACAAATGGCGATACTTCATTCGATGAATTAACTAAAAAATTATCAGAAACTTCTGATGCAAAAGAAAGAAAAACGATTCTTGCTGAATTACAAAAATTAGAACAAGAAAAATTATTGAAGTTAAACCTATTCACATTTAAAAACTTCATCTACTTAAACACAAGCAAAGTTTCAATTCCTGAAAATGTGCAATTTGGAAATCCATTCTACACATATGACTATAAATTTGAAACTTGGGATGCAAAATAATCTAATCAAGATTTAGTTAGTAATTTAATTGGACATTTTGGGAGTGAGATGATACTGGGTTTTCTAATCCAATATCCCTCACTCCTATTACATAAGGAGAAGATAAACATGAAGAAATATATTTTGAAAAAACTATTATTCATGATTCCAATGCTGGTGATTATTAGCTTTTTAGTATTTATTGCACTTGACTTCACTCCGGTAGATCCGTTAACTTATATGATTTCTCCGGATATGGCAAGTAGTGCAGATCAAATCGAAAAATTAAGACAGCAATTAGGATTAAATGATCCAGTATTAATCAGATACGGAAGATGGTTATGGCAATTATTACAGGGACAATTTGGATATAGTATCGTAAATGGAAGTCCAATTTCAAAAATAGTTGCACAAGCATTACCAGCAACATTTGAATTAGCATTTGTTTCGTTAATTATTTCAACGATTGTTGGGATTTTAATTGGTGTTATTTCAGCGGTTAAACAAAATGGTATCATCGATAATATCGCTCGATTCTTAGCGGTAGTTGGAACGGCTATTCCTCAATTTTTCTTTGGTATTTTACTTTTAAATTTCTTTGCGATTCAATTAAGAATTTTACCAATTGGGGGTCGTTTTACGAGTGGTGATTTGACATTAATGACGCATATTAAACATTTGATTTTACCGGTTATGGCAATGTCTATTGGATTGGTATCAGCTTTAATGAGATATACACGTAATTCAATGCTAGATGTATTTAATGCAGATTACGTTAAAACAGCTCGAGCAAAAGGTGTTCCAGAGTGGAAAGTATATTTTAAACATATTTTCAGAAATGCAATGCGTCCAATCTTGGTGCTTTTAATTTTCCGTTTGCCTTTATTAATTGGGGGTTCTGTAATTATTGAGAGCGTATTTTCATGGCCAGGAATTGGAACAATCATTATTTCTAGTGTTACAGCAGGGGATTATCCTGTTATCATGGTAACAACTTTAATGATTTCAATTGTAGTGTTGTTTGCAAGTTTATTAGTGGATATTATGGCAGCAATTCTAGACCCACGTATTCGTTATTAGGAAGGAGGACAAAAATATGAAACCTATGCCTTTATGGAAAAGAAATTTAAAAAAATTCTATAATAACAAATTAGCCTTTATTGGTTTTATCTTTTTTACAATCATTTTATTAGCATGTGTTTTTGCTCCTTTGTTAACAACTTACGCGCCAGATGCTGTTGATTTTGGTTCTATCAATCGTGCACCTTCAAAAGCTCATTTATTAGGAGCAGATAAATTAGGACGAGATGTTTTTTCAAGAATTTTATATGGTGGACGAGTATCTATTATGGTTGGTATGATTGGAGCACTTTGTGGAGCTTTAATCGGAACTATTTTAGGAGGTATTGCAGGATACTTTGGAGGGAAAGTAGATGCCGTATTAGTAAGATTATCAGAGTTGTTTTCTACATTTCCAGATATGATTGTTATCTTATTACTTTCTAGTATTTTTGGGCAAGGAGTATTTAATTTAATTTTTGTATTTTCTGTTATGGGATGGATGACCACTTTCCGTATGGTTCGTAATGAATTTATGTCATTAAAACAAGAAACGTATGTGGATGTTTGTCGAGCATTTGGATTTTCAGACACACGAATTATTTTCAATAATATTTTAAGAAATGCTCTATCTCCTGTGATTGTTTCATTATCAATCAATGTTGCAGGATTTATTTTAAGCGAAGCAGGGTTAAGTTTCTTAGGTGTTGGTGTTCCTTCGGATATTCCAACATGGGGAAATATTATTAACGCAGCGAAAACAGCAGATGTAATTAAAAATAGTTGGTGGTTATGGGTAACACCGGGGGCAATTATTACAATATTTGTTCTTTCCATTAACTTTATCGGTGATGGATTACGAGACATCATGGATCCAAAACAACAATAGGAGGTTGACATAATGAATCCGACAGTTTTAGATGTAAAAAACTTAAAAACTGAATTCATCAATGATAAAAAAGCATTTCCAATCATTAAAGATGTGAACTTCAAATTAGAACGTGGAAAAGTTTTAGGAATCGTTGGTGAATCAGGATGTGGTAAAAGTGTAACGGTAAATACAGTATTAAACTTGTTACCAAAAAATGGACGTATTGCAGAGGGTGAAATTACCTATTTTGATGAAGACAAACCGATTGAACTTCAAAAATTAAAACAATATGGTAAAGAATTCCGAAAATTACGTGGAGAAAAAATTTCAATGATTTTCCAAGATCCAATGTCTGCATTGAACCCAGTGTATACAATTGGAAATCAAATTACAGAAGTATTATTTGAACATTATGATATTTCAAAAGAAGAAGCGAATAAACGTGCGATAGAAATGTTAGAGAGTTTAGGAATTCATAATGCTGCAGAACGTATGAATGATTATCCTCACCAGTTTAGTGGGGGTCAACGTCAAAGAATCGTTATTGCAATTGCAATGGTATGTAATCCGGATATTTTAATTGCAGATGAGCCAACAACTGCGTTAGATGTAACGATTCAAGCGCAAATTTTAGATTTACTAGATCAATTACGTAAGGATCATGGAACTTCTATTATTTTAATTACACATGATTTAGGAGTAATTGCTCAAATTGCTGATGAAGTGGCAGTTATGTATGCAGGTGAAGTGGTAGAAGTCGGTTCGGTTGCACAAATTTTTGATGAACCAAAGCATCCATATACACGTTCATTATTAAAATCTATTCCGAATCCAGAAAATATGGATAAAAAATTACATGTGATTCAAGGAAGTGTGCCATCTATTGCAGAGATTTCTGAAAAAGGATGCCGTTTTGCAAATCGTATTCCATGGTTGCCAGAAGGTAGTTGTGAGGCAGACCCTCAATTACATGATTTAGGAAATGGTCATTTCGTAAGATGTACTTGTCATAAACATTTCTTCTTTGAAGAAAAAGAGGAAGAAGTTTTAGAAGAAAAAACAGTAGGTGAAGTTGTTTTAGAAGTAAAAAATATTAAAAAATATTATTATCCTAAGAAACAATTGTTTAAACCTCAAGGAGAACCATTAAAAGCATTGGATGATGTATCTTTGGAATTGAAAAAAGGTACAACAATTGGAATTGTTGGAGAATCAGGAAGTGGAAAAAGTACGATTGCAAAATCATTAATGAAACTTCATGAAATTACAGAAGGGGAAATCAATATTGATTTAAATGGACGTACTCAAAATATTTATGGAATTAAACACAAAGAAGATTTAGATTTCCGTAAAAAAGTTCAAATGGTTTTCCAAGATCCGTATGCTTCATTAAATCCTACTAAGAAAATTTATGATTCATTTGATGAACCAATGATTGTTCATAATATTGGAAATAAAGAAGAGCGTTATGAACGTATGAAAGAAGCTTTGAAAATGGTGAATGTACCAATCGAGTATCTTGATCGTTACCCACATGAATTTTCTGGCGGACAACGTCAACGTTTGTGTATTGCACGTGCTTTATGTATGAAACCTGAAATTTTAATTTTGGACGAACCTGTTTCAGCTTTAGATTTATCTGTTCAAGCACAAGTATTAAACTATCTTGTTGAAATTCAAAATAAAGAAAATCTAACGTATGTATTTATTTCACACGATTTAGGGGTTGTAAAATATATGTGTGATTATTTATATGTTATTCATAAAGGTAGAATTGTAGAAGCAGGAACAAGAGAAGATATCTATGATAATCCAATGCATATTTATACGAAAAAACTTTTAGCTGCAATCCCAGAGGTGAATTATCAATTTAAAGAAGGATTAGCTGCAAAGCGTAAAGAAAATGATGTTGAATACAAAGAAAAATTCCATGAATTTTATGATGAAAATGGTCGAGCGTATGATCTTAAACAAGTTTCACCAACACATTTTGTTGCGTTAAAATCAGAATAGGATGATAAATGTGAATTTAAGCAAAAAAATATATTTCTTTGATAAGGGAATTTTTAATCCTTATCGAATGAGTAATGTAACATTAAAAGTGAATCAAGCTGTGAAGGAGAATAAAATCTTCTTCACAGAAGATGCACCTTGGGAAATTCGATACGATAATAGTTATCCAAATGTATTTTTTGATGATGTAGCAGGAGTGTATCGGTGTTACTATTCAACTTTTACAGATGATGAGGAATCTGAAAAATATTCTTTAGAAGAGAGAAAAGTCAGACAATATTGTCCGAAAACAAGTAGAGTAGTATCTTTATGTTATGCCGAAAGTAAAGATGGTACTAATTGGACAAAACCAATCTTAGGTATTACTGAATTTAGAGGTTCTAAAGAAAATAATATTATTGGACATTTCTTACATGGAACATCTGTATTTTTAGATAAACATGAAGTTGATGAAAATCGTCGCTATAAAATGTTTACAAAAATTGATTATGGAAATGGCGTACATTTTATTGCAGTAGCTTTTTCTAAAGACGGGATTCATTTTGGGGAATATATTAAAGTACCAAACTTTAACCCACGAGCTGATACACATAATCATATTTTATATGATGAAACTTTGGCGTGTTATGTTTTAATCACTCGAACTTGGAGAGATTCATTACGTTTACCATGTGTTTCAACAAGTACAGATTTTATAAATTGGACTCCAATTCAAGAAATTTTAAATGTTTGTGACTATGAAAATCAGATTTATTCAATGCCAATTTTCAAACGTGGAGATTATGTTTTAGGATTGGCTTCTGTATTTCATGAAGGCGATCAATTAGATGATGATTATGATACAGTTGATTTACAATTGACTTACAGTTATCGTCATGCAGGATGGCATTATCTAAATACAGATACTCCATTTATTCCTAGGGGGAATGGGAAGTATGGTGATGGAGAATTTGACTGTGGGTGTATTTATGCTTCCGCTCCAGTAGAAATTGGAGATAAAACGTATTTTTATTATATGGGAGGCAATGGACAACATACGAATTTCCGAGAAACAAGTTTATCTCGCGCTTATGTAGAAAAAGATCGTTTTGCATATTGGGAGGTGAAACGTCCGGAGCACCCAGGCATTTTATATACAAATGGATTTCTTTTCTTGAATGATCAAGTATATTTAGATGCAGAAATTGCAGAAGACGGATATGTAACGATTGAATTATTTGAAAATAATCATACTCCGATGAATGTAACAGCAAGCTTGGAACAAGTAGAAGATGGGCGTTACAAAATTGTCTTTAGTGAATCATTGTCACGTAAGCAAACAAGGTTAAAAATTAGTTTTAAAAATGCAAAACTGTATGCGATTGAAGGGGATTTGGATATTTTTAGAATAGAAGCAGATAATACATTATTAAGGAGTTAAAAAATGAAATATGACATTTATGACTATTGCGTTGAACTTCTTCTTGAACGTGGAGTTACTGTGGAAGCAATGGCTGAACTTGTATTATTTTCTCAAAAAAAATATTATCCGGAATTATCCATTGAGGATGCAATTTATGCAATTCAACGTGTCTTGAAAAAACGTGAAGTTCAAAATGTGATTATGACTGGAATCGAGTTAGATAAATTTGCCGAAGCAAAGCAGTTATCTGAACCTTTTCAAAAAATTATGGAAAAGGATAATCCATTGTATGGAATTGATGAAGTCATTGTTTTTTCAATTTTGAATTTATACGGTTCGATAGGTTTTACGAATTATGGTTATTTAGATAAATTGAAGCCGATGATTTTAGAAAAGCTCAATGAAAATCATGAGGGAGTGTGTAATGTGTTCCTAGATGATATCGTTGGTGCAATTGCTGCTGCGGCATGTAGCAAAATTGCTCATAATCATGAAAGCGATGAAATTTAGAGGAGAGATTAGTATGAGTAAGAATATTTTAGATATCTTAAAAGGAAACTTAATTGTTTCTTGTCAAGCGCTTGAACATGAACCGCTATATAATTCAGATTTCTCGTTAATGCCATTTATGGCTAAAGCTGCATTACAAGCTGGAGCAAAAGGAATTCGTGCAAATAGTGCAAGAGATGTAATAGCGATTAAAGAAGTGTTTCCAGATGTTCCTTTGATTGGTCTTGTTAAGAGAGATTATGAAGGTGGGGAACAATACATTACAGTTACAATGCGAGAAGTAGATGAATTAGTGGAAGCTGGTGCAGATATTGTAGCATTAGATGCTACGTTAAGACCGAGATTTGATGGAATTACAATCAATGAATTCATTTCTCAAATTAAAACAAAATATCCTTCACTATTGTTAATGGCAGATATTTCTACATTTGAAGAAGGCGTAAATGCTGAAAAAGCTGGTGTAGATTTAGTAGGTACAACGATGAATGGATATACGCCTTATACGGAATCAACAGATAAAAGTCCAAATTTTGATTTAGTTCATCGTTTGAGTGAAGCATTAACAATTCCTGTTGTTGCGGAAGGTCGTATTCATGAACCGCTTCAAGCTAAACAAATGTTTGAAGAGGGAGCATTTACTGTTGTAGTTGGTGGAGCAATTACAAGACCATTAGAAATTGCAAAACGATTTGTTAAAGCAATTAAAGAATAACATGATAAAATAATGACACTGATAAAAGAGTTTGTTCGAAGTTATTAAAACTTTCGAACAGGCTCTTTTTGTGACACAACTTTTCGGAAATTAAAACATAATTGTTCTAAAGAATTGTAAAAATCTAAGCGCCCTCTAGTGTAATTTTACGCTTTCAATGTTATGATAGAAGGGAGTAGAATAATTAGAAAAGGTGATAAAATGAAAAGAAAACGTGGATTTGAAATTATTACAAGTTATCAAGATAAAGGGATTCATATTCCAAAACGTTCGACGAAACATTCAGCAGGATATGATTTTGAAGCAGCAGAAACAATTGTGTTGCCAAGTATTTGGAAGATGATTTTTAAATATTGTGCCGTTCAATTAAAACAATGGGTGTACCGTAGTGATAGAGAAGAAGTGGAAGCTGAATTGGAAAAAGAACAAAAAGTATTAAAACCTATTTTAGTTCCTACAGGAATTAAAGCGTATATGCAAGAAGATGAATATTTGCAATTAGCTAATCGTTCAAGTAATCCATTAAAACATTTCTTGGTGTTGCCAAATGGAGTTGGAGTAGTTGATAGTGATTACTATAATAATGAAGGAAATGAAGGACATATTTATTTCCAATTATTGAACTTTGGATTATTTGATAAGGAAATTCAAAAAGGTGATCGTATCGGTCAAGGAATTTTCCATTCATTCTTGAAAGCAGATGAAGATGATGAACAAGAAGCGAATGAAAGAACAGGTGGATTTGGTTCATCAGGCGTTCGCTAGAAAGGAGTTTTTATGGCAAAAGCAACCGTTAGCTATCTATGTTCAGAATGTGGGTATGTTTCTCCTAGATATTTAGGGAAATGTCCAAATTGTGGACAATGGAGTACGATGGAAGAATATAAGGAAGTTGCGACAAGTAGTACTAAAAAACAATCTTTAGTGAGTCATTCTGAAGAAGAAAATAGAGCAAAACCACTTCGTATTGATCAAGTTGCCTATGAACGTGTCAAACGTGTAGAAACTTCGATGCAAGAATTAGATCGTGTATTAGGTGGTGGAGTAGTTCCTGGTTCTCTTGTATTAATTGGAGGAGACCCTGGAATTGGGAAGTCTACTTTGTTATTACAAGTATCGAGTCAATTACAAAAAGCAGGTGGCAGTGTTTTATATGTTTCAGGTGAGGAAAGTGCTGCACAAGTAAAAATGCGTGCAGAACGTTTAGGGATGCAAGCAGATGGGTTTTATATTTATCCAGAAACAGATTTACAAGCAGTAGTAACGCAAGTTGAACAATTAAAACCAGATTATGTTATTATCGATTCGATTCAGACAATGGCGCATCCACAAGCAACAGGAATTGTAGGAAGTGTTTCACAAGTAAGAGAATCAACTGCCACACTGATGAGGTTAGCGAAGTTAAATCAAATTGCGATTTTTATTGTAGGGCATGTGACAAAAGAAGGAGCTTTGGCAGGTCCTAGAATGTTGGAGCATATGGTGGATACGGTATTGTATTTTGAAGGGGAAAAACATCATAGTTTTAGAATTTTACGTTCGGTAAAAAATCGTTTTGGTTCGACAAATGAGATTGGTGTATTCGAGATGATGCAAGATGGGTTAAAAGAAGTCATCAATCCGTCAGAAGTTTTCTTAGAGGAACGATTAAAAGGAGCAACAGGATCTGCAGTTGTTGTGTCGCTCGAAGGGACTCGTCCAATCTTAGCAGAAGTTCAATGTTTATTATCACCAGCAATTTTTGGAAATGCTAGAAGAACAACAAGTGGATTAGATTATAATCGTGTAGCATTATTGATGGCAGTTTTGGAAAAGAGAGCTGGATTATTACTTCAAAATCAAGATGCTTATTTCAAATCAACGGGTGGATTGAAACTAAATGAACCGGCGATTGATTTGGCCATTGCGATGAGTATTGTTTCAAGTTATAAAGAACAGGGAACAGCTGTGGACGATTGTTTTGTTGGTGAAATTGGGTTAACAGGAGAAATTAGACGTGTGAATCGTATTAGCGATCGTGTAAAAGAAGCACAAAAATTAGGATTTAAACGAATTTTTATTCCGAAAAACAATATGGACGGATGGGAATTTTCGGCGGGGATTGAAGTGGTTGGAGTTTCTTCTGTGAAAGAAGCGATTCAAAAAGCATTTTAATAAATTCATTAGATAAGGAAGGTGGTTAAAATGGATTTATCAGTAAAAGGTCATCTTTTTGCCAAACGGATGATGAACCTCATTTTTGTTATTTTAGGAGGTAGTTTGGGAGTGACCTATTTACCATCATTTTGGGAATTAATAGGGATTTCCAACGATTGGTTAAGTTCTGCTGTGTGTAGTGCGGTAATTGGAGCTATTATTTTCTTTTTTATTTCATTATTGTTAACCAACCCAATCATGGCAGGATTTAGACGTTTAGAAAAAGTAGTCAATCAATTTTCTGTTAGTTATCTTGTATTTGGTTTAGTAGGGACTTTGCTAGGTTTATTAGTTGCTTCCTTTATTAGTTTACCATTAACGAATTTACAAATACCTGCGATTACACAAATCGCACCGGTTGTTTTAAGTATTATTTTTGGGTATTTAGGGTTTTATATTGGAACAAGTCGTCGAGAAGATTTTCAAAAAATTATTTCTGTTAGAAAAAAAGTAGAAGAACCTCAAATTTTGGAAAGAAAAGTTGATGATGCTTTTCATAAATATAAAATCTTGGATACAAGTGTGATTATTGATGGAAGAATTTATGATATTGCACAAACAGGATTTTTAGAAGGAGTATTAGTCATTCCTGTTTTTGTACTGAATGAATTACAATATATTGCCGATAGTGCTGATAGTGTTAAACGTGTTCGTGGTCGACGAGGGCTAGATATTTTAAATTCTTTACAAAAGGAATCAAAAATTCCTGTTGAAACATATGATGGAGACTATGATGATATTTCTGAAGTGGATCGTAAATTAATTCGATTAGCCAAAGCAATTGATGGTGTTATTATTACAAATGATTATAATTTGAATAAAGTGAGCGAATTTCAAAATGTTCCAGTTTTTAATATTAATGCATTAGCCAATGCCATTAAACCTGTGGTCATTCCTGGAGAAATGATGAAAATTCAGGTGATTAAAGCTGGAACTGAACGACAACAAGGGGTTGCTTATATGGATGATGGAACGATGATTGTTGTTGAAGATGGTCAGTATTACATGAATCAGGAAATTGAAGTTATTGTAACGAGTGCATTACAAACAGCAGCAGGAAGAATGATTTTCGCAAAGCCTGCTCATTCACAAAAGAAAATGAATAAACCAGATGACTAAAGTTTAGGAAATACTTTTTCGATTAACGGTGTAGATAGTACTAGAGTATCGTTTTGGAAAATTTTACCTCCTATAATATAGTAGAAAAGTGTAAAAGTGAGAAGAAACAAAAAGTTTTCTCTCACTTTTTTTGTTGATAAAATGACGAAAGTCATTCTAGTTAGTGACGAAAGTCAGTAGGCGAGTGTAGGGATAATTTGTATAATAAAGGTACAATAAAGAGAAAAAGGAAGAGAGAGTATGATGACGTATCAAAAAGAAAAAGAAAAAATTGTTATCGTTCTATTTGGAATACTCTTAGCTTTTGTCTTTTATAAATTTTTCTTACATTAATAACTATTAACTTATAAAGGAGAACAAAAATGGCGTATATTGAAATTCAATCTATTACAAAATCATTTGATGAGAAAAAAGTATTAAATCAAGTATCTTTTGAAATTATGAAAGGTGAATGCTTTGGATTATTAGGGCCTAATGGTGCTGGTAAATCAACACTGATTGATATCATAACAGGATTAAAGAAAACAGATCAAGGAGAGGTCTTGATTGATGGGCGTTCGATTAAAGAAGATGCTTTGACGATTCGACAAAAATTAGGAGTTGTTCCACAAGAATTGGCGATTATTGAAGAATTAAATGCAGTTGATAATTTAACGTATTTTGGTGGATTATATGGCTTATATGGTCATACGTTAAAAGAGAGAATTGCAGAAATTCTAGCAGTAACTGGATTAGAAGAAAAGAAAAAAGAAAAGGTAAAAACTTTTTCAGGTGGGATGAAGAGACGATTAAATATTGGGATTGCACTCTTACATCAACCAGAATTTTTAATTTTAGATGAGCCAACGGTTGGTGTTGACCCACAATCGAGACAGCATATTTTTGACTTTTTAGAAACTTTAAATCAACAAGGAACTACTATTTTATATACTTCACATTACATGGAAGAAGTGGAAGCATTATGTGACCGTGTATTTATTATGGATCTTGGAGAAGAAGTGGCATATGGAACAAAAGAATATGTGAAGGAATTAGTAGGATTAACGTATTCTATCGAAGTAGTACTGGATCGTATTCCACAAGGATTCGAGCAAGTGGTGCTAGATAGTGAAAATGGTATTCAAGAAGTAACAGTTGAAAATCGTCAAATGAATTTAGTCGTGGATCGTTCGATTTACTCGATGATGAAATTTATTTCTTTAGTAGAAGAAAACCACTTAGTCATTAAAAAAGTTTCAGTCAATGAAACAACATTAGAGGAAGCTTTCTTGAAATTAACAGGGAAAGCATTACGAGATTAAAGGAGAGTAATATGAAATTTTGGTATTTTTTAAAAGCAAATCTTCAGATGATGTTCAAACAGTTTCATATGCTGTTTTTTATGATTGTATTAGGCCCTTTATTAATAGGACTGTTTATTAATTTTTCAGGGAAAAGTGTCATTGAACGTAAACCGAATAAAGTAGATACATTATTATATGTAGAAAATCAAGATCAAGAAGTGTTAGGAAATATTGTTCAAAAAACACTTGAACAATTGAATGAACAAAAAATCATCACTGTAACAAATGATAAAGAAAAGGCAGAATTGATTGCTATTATTCCAACAGATTTTTCCAAAGCAGTATCAGAGGGACAGCAATCAAATCCAATTCAAGTACAAAAGAAATCAAAAGTTTCGACAAGTGATCAATTGACGTATGAAATTATCTTGAAAAATATTACTGGTCAATTATTTGAGCAAGTAGAGTTGAAGGAATTGGTGAAGGATAAAAAACAAGTCGATGATGCAACAGCAGCTGTATTATCTACGCAAATTCTTCAACGAACAAATGAGGTTCTTAGTACAGAACTCTATCAAAGAAATGATTATCAAACGAGTCGAATGCTGACAAGTGAGCAATACTTTTCTACTGCGCAATTAACGATGATTTTGGCTATGGTTTTTTCAACAGTGGTGGCAAGTGCTGTGAAGCCTGAATTTAGTGGATTAAATAAACGAGTGAAATTATTACCACTTAGTGTTCGACAAAGAGAAACCTATGGATTCATCTCGAATATTATACAATTTTATATTTTCACCTTATTATATGTAGGAATTTGGAAGGTGATTAATCCATCAACCTTTAATGGCAATCTATTTGGGATTGCAGGAATTTTAGCCATTCAATTATTTGCGATGCTTTCGATAGCAGGATTTGTAAGTATATTTATTACGGAGAAAACATTAGGAATATTTTCTTCTATTATCTCACTTGGATTTGTTCTTTTTTCAGGAGCTCTTCCACTTGATAAACTGAGTCCAATGTTCCATTGGTTTGGAGATAATCCATTTAGAAGAGTATTGATTGAACCAATCATTCGTATGATGCAACAAGAATCTGTAGCAGAATTTATGATAGTTTATTTGGTTATTATCATCGTAAGTTTAATAATTATGGAATTACAAATTCGTTGTTTACAAAGAAGGGAGGAATACTGATGGATTTATTAAGAGGGATAGGCTTTCATATTAAAAGAATCGTAAAGAGTCCAGCATTGATAGGTCAAATGGTGATTCTTCCAACAATAGTGACACTTTTTATGGTATTCATTCAATTATCGACTACAAATAAAAACAATACAACAACTTCTTCCTCAACTCCTTCATTAGCGATTGTATTGAAAGAAGGAAATGAAGAGTTTCAAAAAGAATTAGAAAGTTTATATTCTGAAAATGTTTTTTATACGGATAAAGAAAAAGCTTTAAATGATTTGGAAAAAGGATATATTCGAAGTGTGTATGTTGTTCCGAAAAATTTTGTTCAATCTTTAGGAAATGGACAAAAAATACAGATGGAAGTGTATAGTCGTCAAAAACAAAAAGAAGTTTTATTAGAACAAGATATGCAAGGAATCTTGCAAAAACAATTAGTCAATACAGCTCTTCAAAAAGAAGAAATATTAGAAAAGGGAGAATTATTCAAGCAAAGTGAAAATCAACTCGTTCATTTTGAAGAAGAAAATGCAACAACTGTAAGTTATGTGTTATTGCTATTGTTAGTGATGTTTTATATTTTGTTTAATACATCTTCTATTTCGTTTGACTTAATTACCTTTAAGAAAAATTATGTATTGAAACGTTCATTATTGGCGCCACGTTCTAATGCGTGGATTACAAAGAGCTTTTTAGGGGCATATTTTGTAGTCATGTTTGTTGCGAATCTATTTATCATTTTCTTTATGGATAGCGTGATGAATATAGGCATTCCAAATTGGTTTAACGTTTGTTTATTAGTGGCAAGTGGGATTATTTATAGTTTGAGTCTAGGATTGTTTTTATTTAGAATTTTCAAAAATCCAATGATAGCTCAACAAGTAGGGCTCTTAGGTTCTCTTTTACTTGCGGGACTAGGCATGGCACCAAAACTATTTCAGTCTGAAATTATCGATATTGTAGCGCATTTTAGTCCAGTTTATTGGTTTGTTCAAATCGTTGATCGTCAAGAATTACTTCCAGGTATTCCAATGGTACTAGTGATGGCATTAGTATTCTTTACAGCAGGGAATTATCGTTTAGAGACGTATGTAGATTAAGGGGCGTTTTTTTAATAGCATCAAGGAAAAAATGTCTCCAGTAGTTGATATGATTCCTGCAATGCTCATAGTTATACTTAGAATTTTGGGAGGGACTAATAAGATTATCTTATTGATTATGCACTTAATAGATTGTATAATAATTGTATAAAAAACACAAAGGAGTGGTTGAGATGATTATTACAACAACACCAACAATTGAGGG
This sequence comes from uncultured Granulicatella sp., assembly GCA_963529535.1. GTDB lineage: Bacteria > Bacillota > Bacilli > Lactobacillales > Aerococcaceae > Granulicatella. The sequence goes on from CAUSAK010000009.1 coordinate 44,882, forward strand.
ACACAAAATTGTAGAATATAAGGGAATTGCTTTTGGGGAAGTCATTTCAGGGGTGAATGTATTAAAAGATCTGGGAGCAAGTTTTCGTGATTTCTTTGGTGGACGTTCTCAAGGGTATGAAGAAGAATTATTAAAAGCTCGAGAAGATGCACTTCGTGAATTAGAAAAACGTGCAACTCATTTGGGCGCTAATGCAGTTGTCGGGGTAAAAATTGATGCAGAAACAGTAGGAACAGGTGGGATGTTAATGGTAATGGCATCTGGGACAGCTGTAGTTATTAATTAATTTTTCATTGTTATTTAAAGAAAAGAGGAATCTTAAATAGGGGTGGTGGATTTTTGCACCAGCCCTATTTTAGTATTCATTTTTTAAATATAGTGACTAAATGATTTAGAAAATAAAAATGGATGAACAGTAAGGTGAGAAGAATAAAAAACAGATACAGGTGTAACAATGAGGGTAGTACAGTTAGTTAGACGTGTTTTATTAAGAGAATCCAATGATTTTTCAAGGACAAAAGCATAAGAATAGGTTTTTTAATAGTTTTTATTTATATTTTTTGAACAATATACATGTAATAATTATCACTTTCTTTAAAAAATAATACAGATTTATGTGATTATTCCATTGCCAATTCTTGAGAAAAGATGTATAATGAATTTGTAAAATGAAAAACAAAAAAATAAACAGAAAAGAGGATTTTCATGGCAAATAAAGTATTAGCGCAATCTCAAGAACTTTTTGAAAAAGCTTGGGAAGGTTTTAAAGGGGTAGATTGGAAAGAAAAAGCAAGCGTATCTCGCTTCGTTCAAGCAAACTACACACCTTATGATGGAGATGAAAGCTTCCTTGCTGGGCCAACTGAACGTTCACTACACATTAAAAAAGTAGTTGAAGAAACTAAAGCTCATTATGAAGCAACTCGTTTCCCAATGGACACTCGTCCAACTTCTATTGCTGATATTC
>CAUSAK010000010.1:0-41488 GCA_963529535.1 uncultured Granulicatella sp.
GTGGTCTAATGACAGATGAAGAAAGAGAGTATTTATTAAGTAAATTAGATAGTGGACGTTTCTTACATCCGACAACGATTCAAAAACAATCGGTAGAACCATTTTTATTTTATAAAGTGTTAACTTCCGCAACTGAAAAGCTATACTTATCAATGCATCATACTGATAAAGGCTCTAAATTAAAACCTTCTAGTTTTGTAGAACGTATTTTAAATCAATATGAAATTACTACAGTGGATGGCAATCAAAAACAGCAAGAACGATTTGAACAGGGCGACTTTGTAACGATTCATGAATTATTTACGACTTTATTACAAAAACTTCGTCAGTATAAATTTTCAAAAGAAGAAGATATTCCATCTATTTGGATTGCTTTACCTCATTTATTAAGACAGGATAAAGATTTCCAACAGGAGTATCATACATTAGTGGACAGTGTATTCCATTTAAATATTGCAAAGCAATTACCAAAAGAATTGGCTGCCGAATTATACGGAAATCATTTATACTTATCAACTTCTCAAGTTGAAACCTTTTATAAGGATCCATTTAGCCATTTCTTACAATATGGGTTAAATGTACGAGAGCGTAGAGAGTTCGAATTAACAGCAGCTGGATCTGGGGAATACTTCCATGAAACATTTGACCAGTTCATTCGCAAAGTTCATGAATTGAAATTGGATATTCGGGCTATAGATGCAGCTACAACAGAAAAAGTATTAAAAGAAATTTTTGACTCAATGAATGATGATGCAAGATTCCAAATTTTAAATGTTACACCAAGAATGAATTGGACAAAAGTGCTACTACAAGATACGATTCGACAAACATTAACAGCAGCATTATTGCAGTTACAACAATTACAAGTAACACCATGGAAAACAGAAGTTGTTTTTGGAGCAAAATCTGATAAAAAAATTGAAATTCCTTTGAACGATACTCAATCTTTATTTGTTCGTGGAAAAATTGACCGTATAGACCTTTTAGAAACCGAAAAGGGTTATCATTTAGGAATTGTCGATTATAAATCTTCAGCACAAAAATTTGATATCAATCGATTACGTTATGGCATTCAACTACAACTATTAACCTATTTATCAGTAGCTAGAAACATTGTTTCTGACCAATTTAAGAAAACTGTGACGCCTTATGGTGGATTATATATGCATGTTTTTCAACCAAGCTTTAATGCTAAAGATCTGAAATCAGATGCAGATTTTGAAGAAACTCGTCTGAAGAAATATAAATTATCTGGATTATTAACGAATGATTTAGGAGTTCTGCAACAAGTTCAACCTGATTTTGAAGCAGGAGACTCTATTGTATTACCATTTGGCGTTAAGAAAGATGGAGAATACAAGGCAACTAGCCAAGTCTATGCTCCTGATGATATTAATTTATTAATGGACTTTGCTTTCTATCAATTGAAAACTGCTGGAGAAAGAATTTTAAATGGAGAAAATCAAATTGCTCCATTTGATGAATTAAAAGAATATGCAGATTCAGTGAATGGAAAATTCAGTGCAATTTCAATGTTTGATGCAACGAATCCAGAAAATAACTATCAATTTTTAACGAAAATGCCTCTTCAAGAAAACTTAACTTGGATGAGAAATAAAATTGACGGAAAGGAGGAATAGTGGGTGATACCAGTAAAACCAGAGGGTGTACAAGCAACTCCTGAACAATGGCAAGCAATTTGGCAAAGAGGCGATAATTTATTAGTTTCTGCTTCTGCCGGATCAGGAAAAACAAAAGTATTAGTTGACCGAATTATGGGATATATAGAAGATGGCGTTAATATTGATTCTTTATTAATTGTGACTTTTACTGAAGCTGCTGCAAAAGAAATGAAAGAACGTCTGCGTACTAATTTAGAAAAAGCAATTACAAAAGAAACAGATTTTGCTAGGAAGCATATGTATGTCAAACAACTAAGTTTATTACCAAATGCAACGATTTCTACGATTCATAGTTTCTGTATGAAAGTCATTCGTCGTTATTTCTATTTAAGTCAGTTAGACCCTGTATTTTCACTATTAAATGAAGTAGAGGGGACTTTATTAAAAGAAAAAGTATGGCGGAACATACAAGATGAATTATTAGAAAAACATTCTTGGATGGATGGTTTAATGCGCTATTTTTCTAGCGATCGTAATGATGATGGATTTACAACATTAGTTTATCAACTATATGATTTTTCACGTTCAAAACCAAATCCAAAACAATGGATTTCTTCTTTAGCAGATTTATATGAAACAAAGGATGAATACGGCGAAATTCCTATTATAAAGGATCAATTTGCACCTTATATTGTCGAAGAATTAAAGTATTTAGTTTCTGCCTATGATGAATTAATTAAATTAGCTGAAGTAACCGAATTTGAAAACTGTGAAAAGGTCGTTAAAGCTGATGCACAAAAAATTCAAGAAGTGTATGCAGCATTTGAAAGTGCTAATTACATAGCAGCGTATTCATTAGCACAAGAAGTAAGTTTTGACCGTTTCCCAATTGTTCCTAAAAAAGATGAAACTACCGATAGAGAAGCAGTACAGGCCATTAAACGTAAAAGAGATAGCTTAAAGAAACATTGGGAAGATCAATTATTAGCAACAGCTTTTTTCGAGTCTCCTGAGATTCAAATGAAACATTTAAGAGAAATTTATCCAATGATGTTGCATTTATCTCAAGTTGTCTTAAAATTTTATGAAGCTTTTCAATTGGAAAAGAAAACTTCAAACAAAATTGATTTCTCTGACTTAGAACATGATACATTAGCGATTCTTTCCACTGAGAAAAATGGAGTCCTTATCGCTAAAAAATATTATCAAGAACTATTTACAGAAGTTTTAATTGATGAATACCAAGATGTAAACCGAGTTCAAGAAGCCATTTTAACAAGTGTTGCTAGGGAGAATAATCTCTTCATGGTAGGAGACGTAAAACAATCGATTTATGCCTTCCGTTTAGCAGATCCATCGTTATTTAGAGATAAATATGAAGCCTATGCAGATGAAAATGGCGGCAAACGAATTATTTTAGCTGAAAACTTCCGTTCTAGAGATCAAGTATTATCCTTTACTAATTTAATTTTTAGACAAATTATGGATTATGAACTAGGTCAAATTGACTATGATGATGATGCAGCGTTAAAAACTGGAAACTTAAATTATTCAGAGGATACGGATAAATTTAGCGAATGCTATATTATTCAAAATGCTAATCTAGAAGAAGAGGAAGAAGAATCTTCTGGATTGGAATCGGAAAGTCTGATTGATAGTTCAGCTAGTGCTGAAGTCCATTTTATTGCGGGTAAAATTAAAGAAATGATGGCAAATCAATTTGAAATGATGCATGAAGAAAGTACAAAGGAAAATCCGAAAAAACGACCAATACAATATAAAGATATCGTCATTTTAGCGCCAACAAAGGCTAATAATGGATTAATTGAAGAAATTTTTACTCAATATCAAATACCTGTTTTAGTGCAAAAAAATCTTCAATATTTTAAACGAACAGAAATTGCCATTATGATGTCTGCACTAAAAATAATTGATAATCCTACCCAAGATATTCCATTTGTTGCAGTATTACGTTCAGGAATCGTTGGATTAGATGAGATAGCTCTTGCTCATATTCGTAAACACAATAAATCTTGTTCATTTTATGAAGCTTGCGTTCAATTTGTGGAGCATTTTAAATTAGAAGAAGTAACTTATTACGATAGTGCTCAACAACAGCAATTAAAAGAGCGTGTACAAGCATTTTTAACGCAATTAGAATCATGGCGAGATATTGCAAACCATCAGTCCATTAGTACGTTAATTTGGCAAATTTATATGGATACGAACTATCTAACATATGTACATGGCCAATCTGTTGGACAACAACGTGTCTTGAATTTACATGCCTTGTATAAATATGCAAAAGATTTCGAAGACTCTAGTTTTAAAGGATTACGTAATTTTGTTCGATTTATTCAACAAATGCAACATAAAAAACAGGATTTAGAGGAACCTACACAAATTTCTGACGAAGAAGATGCAGTACGTGTGATGACCATTCATGCAAGTAAAGGATTAGAATATCCAGTAGTATTTTTAATGAATGCAGGAAAGAAATTCAATCAGCAAGATATTCGCCAACAAGCAATTCGTAGTGATGAATTAGGTGTGGGAGTGAAATATTTACAACTTCCTGAAAGAATTCAATGGACAACCATTCCATATGTAATGGCTTATAAAGCAGAGAAAAATAAATTACTTTCTGAAGAAATGAGAAAATTATACGTAGCAATGACTCGTGCAAGAGAAAAACTTATTATTGTCGGTTCTTTAAAGGATTTTGAAAAATTCAAAGAAGAACATTCCATGATAGAAGATATTAATGATGAAACATTACCATATTCTCTTCGTTATCATGTCGATAATTATTTAACGTGGATTTTAATGGCTACAATGAGAAAGCAAGAGAAAGTTCCCTTCCATCAAGAAGTGATTGAATTTGAACAAATTAAAAAGAATGCACTCAATTGGATTCAAAAGACTGAAACGGCTTCTATTAATGAAGTAGAGTGGTTACAAAAGAAAGTAGAAGGAAAACCGGTTAAAAATTTATCAAATTTATTAGAAGATTTAAAACAATCATATCCATATTTGTTAGCATCCACAACAGCAAGTTATCAAAGTGTATCTGAAATTAAACGAATGAATGAAGAACCAGATGTGAAACAATTACCTCATTTGGAAGAACAAACGCATCAAGAAAATACACCCATTCAACAATATGTTTATTTAACAAACGAATTAGCAAAACCAAGCTTTATGGAATCTAAACAAAAGGTATCAGCTGCAGAACGTGGAAGCGGTTTACATTTATTAATGCAAAAATTAGACTTAACGAAGGATATTACGCCAGAATTTATTCAAGAAACAATTCAACAATTAGTTGAGATGCAATTTTTAGAAAAAGAAGTTGCTGCAGTCATTCCAGTTGACCAAGTATATCATTTCTTCCAAAGTGAATTTGGTCAATGGATACAGGAACATCAAGCATTATTAAACCGTGAACAAGCATTTTCACATGTTGTAACAGCAAAACGTATCTTTAAACATTTACCAGATAATAAAGATTCGATGTTGATACACGGGATTATTGATGGATTTGTGGAATTAGATGATGAGATTATTTTATTCGATTATAAGACGGATCATGTGATGCCAACACAAAAAGGGATACAGAAAGTCGTCGATAAGTATAAACAGCAATTGAATTTATATGCTGAAGCATTAGAAACAAGTTATCAAAAGAAAGTTTCTAAACGTATGTTATGTTTATTGTCGATTGGTCAATCGATTGATATTTCAACTGTTTAATGTATAGTAAAAGGACGTTCGTGAGGAGCGTCCTTTTATGTTGGTTTGGATTGTGGAGGAGGAATTGTGTTGCTTTGTTTTTGATATATAACTTTCTTTAATATATATTATGTAAACCTAAGTGTCGTTCAAAATAATTGATTGACTGTAGCTAGGTCGCCAGCAGCCTCGCTTTGCGAGTCTCATGGCTAAACTTTGAGCCTTGGTCTCAAAGTTTCCCTGTAAAAGAATCCTATCTGATTCTTTTACTGTAGCTACTGTATCAATTATTTCTCACTTTTTTCATGCACAATCTAGAGCGTTAGTAACTTTATTAAATATTTCTCACTTTGAATTTGTATACAGTTATGTAATCTTTGGATTTAATAAGGTTATGTACGATAACTTGCTTAATTTTGGGCTTAATCGTATAATGTATTTTGTATTTTATATAGTTAAAGGATGGTTTTAGATGAAATTTAATGAGGAAAGTCCTTTTTGGAGATTTGCGACGATGTTGGCGGATTTTATTTTGTTGAACTTATTCGTTATTGTAATTAGTATTCCTATTGTTACGATTGGGCCTGTTTTGGCGGCTTTGTTTTATACAATGATGAAGTTTTCTGAAAATGAAGATGGTTATTTAGTGAAAACGTTCTGGAATGAATTGAAACATTTGTTCTTTGTGCGTGTTGCTGTTTCTTTAATTTATACAGCAATCATTGTAGCTACTATATATGTTATTCAATTTTGGTATAGTTTTCAAAATATTTTTGGCATGATGTTAGCGATAATTTTCTTTTTATTCCTATGTATGACGATCACAGCAATGTTGATTTCATTAGCAAGAACTCAATATTTTGGTACGATTAAGAGTTATATACGTGATGGATATTTATTTATTTTTATTTCTTTAAAGGAAGCTGTCGCTATTTTGGCAATTCCAGTTATTTTAATTGGATTTAGTATTTTCCAAGAAACGGTATTATATTTCATGGGAATTATCGGGATTTCATTAATGGGATATGCATTAGCTCCATTATTTCATAAAATGTTTTCAAAAGTAGAAAAAAAGCATGAAGGATAAGTCTTCATGCTTTTTTAATTTACCCACGTGCTAAATGAGTACGAATTTTCGTTGATAAGTATTCAATCACTAATACTAATACGATTAATCCGCATAGGATAGCCCCTACTTCATGCCATTTATAAGCTGTCATGGCAAAGATTAATGGAGCACCGATACCACCGGCACCTACCATCCCTAAAACAGTTGCATCTCTTAAGTTCATATCAAAACGATAAATGACTGTTGAAATGAATGCTGGAATTAATTGTGGTAAGATTCCAAAACGAATTTTTTGATAGAAATTACATCCACTAGCATCTAATGATTCCAAAATCTTGTAATCCAAGTCTTCAATAGCTTCGATATATAATTTAGAAATCATCCCAATCGATGCTACAGACATTGTTAGCAGCCCTGTAAAAGCACCAGGACCTGTTACACGAATAAACATTAATCCGTAAATTAAAGTTGGAACGGTACGAATGGCCATAATTGCTGTACGTCCAATAATTGCAACTGGTTTTGGAACAATATTTGTTGCTGAAATAAATGAAAATGGAATTGCTAAAATTGCTCCTACTAATGTTCCTAGAAATGCAATTGCAATAGTTTCTAATAATAAATATGGAACACCTTTCGTTGTAAAGTTTAACAATAAGGATGTTTCAGGTGTTACAATCCCTTGTAAAATACTTTGAGAAATTTGTAATCCATTTTCTGGAATTTTACTTAATTCAATCGTAGATCCTGACCACGCAAAAATAATAATAAATAAGAATAAAACGCCTAATTGAACAATCCATGTACGAGGAGCTTTTTCATATTGTTTTAATACTGCTTCATTCATCTGTTTAACTCCCCTTCTATGTTAATTTCGTACGTAAGTAGTAACTTACTGATTCGATAATGACTACAGTAAAGAATAATGTCACTAAAATCATCCCTACATTCCCATATTCACGCCAACCAAGATTTTCATTTAAAATAATCCCGATACCACCGGCACCTACATAACCTAAAATTGACGCATAACGAACATTCCCTTCAAAGCAATACAATGAGCTTGCTAAGTAAGTTGGTAAAATTTGAGGAATAATCGCACTTGTAAATGCTTGACCTTTTGTTGCTCCTAAAGCTTCAGCTGCTTCAAAAGCACCCATATCAACTGTTTCAATTTGTTCATATAATTGTTTACCGCAGTATGCAAATGTATAAGTTGCAATCGCAAATGTCCCTGCCATTGTTCCTAAACCAAAGATATAAGTTGCAATTAAGGCAGTTACAAGAGTTGGTAATGTACGAACAATACTTAGAAATAAACGACTTGCACTAATAATCCATTTACTTTTTACAATATTACTAGAAGCTACAATGGCAAATGGAATAACTAAAATCGAACCTAATAATGAACCTAACAGAGACATTTTAATCGTATCAATTAATGGTTGCCAAATATTACTTGAATATTCCCAAGCAGGCGGAAACATGCGACCGATAATGACAAAGAATTGAATACCACGTTGTAAAATAGTGTGAATATTAAAGCCAGTAATTTTAGCTGAAAAATACATCGCAATTAACAGACCAATAACAATAAAAATCGTTTTTGATTTTGGTTCTGTTACCGTTCTACCATTTTGTAACGTAAATTCTTTCCCAGCGAAGAGTTTATTATCCTTCATGTAACTCCTCCGCCTTTCCTTTGTAGATTAAATCTAATACTTCTTTCGTTACTTGGCTACTTGGACCATCATAAACAATTTCTCCATCACGAATACCAATAATACGATTTGCATATTCTAATGCTAATTCCACATGGTGAATATTTAGTAAAATAGAAATATTTAACTCTTGATTAATTTTTTTGAAGTCTTCCATTACACGTTTAGCTGTAATTGGGTCTAATGCTGCAACAGGTTCATCTGCTAAAATAATTTCAGGATTTTGCGCAAGAGTTCTTGCTAATGCAACACGTTGTTGTTGTCCGCCTGATAATTGGTCAGCACGGATAAAGGCTTTATCTACAATCCCTACTTTATCTAAAGCTTCTAAAGCGTGTAATTTTTCTTCTTTTGTATAAATTCCAAATAATGAACGAACAAATGGAATATCTGGAACAATAGATGTCAATACATTTTTAATAACAGTAGTTCTTGTTACTAAGTTAAATGATTGGAAAATCATTCCAACTTTATTTCTACGGAATTTTCGAAGAGATTTCCCTCTTAATGAAGATACATTCGTACCATCTACAGTTAAAGTTCCCTCTGTAATTTCAATCATACGGTTAATAGTACGAATTAAAGTAGATTTACCAGCACCTGATAAGCCAATAATTGAAACAAATTCACCTTGTTCAATTTCTAAATTAATATTTTTTAACCCTTTAACCCCATTCGGGTAGGTTTTTGAAACATTTTCAAATTTAATCATATTTGTCCTCTTTCTCAAAAAAAGGGTCAGGATTTGCTCCTAACCCTCATTTGATTATCTTTTCTTGTCTTGTCTTACTTACCTGATTTTAATTTTTTAAGAACTTTTTGAGCTTCACGTTCTTTATCATAATCAGCGGCATTCGCTTTCTTGTATCCTGAATGAGAGTAAATCTTAATCACTTCTTTACCTTCATCTGTACCAGCTAATTTAATCATTGCGTTTGCAAAAGCTTCTTTGAATGCGTCGTCTACAATTGGAGAAGATTTACTTACTGAAATTGTGTCATTATAAATATCTGGAGTTACACCAATAACATTAGTTTCTTTCCAAATTTCTTCTGAACGACCATATTCACTACTCCATTTTTTAGCGTAGTCAGAACGTAAGTCAGCATAACCAACCATAATGTCAATTTGTCCAGATGCTAAACGAGCAGCTGATGAAGCGTAAGAATCAGATTGAACTACATTTTGTAAATCTGAAATGTTTTTACCAAATTTATCTTGTAGCCATAATGTAGGATAAATATATCCAGAAGAAGAAGAAGTTCCTAAAACTCCCCAGTTTGCTGAATTTAAGTCATCCCAGGAAATATCTTGTCCACTGTTTACTTTTTCAGCAATTGCTTTCCCTTTTTCAGTAGGACCTGCAATAATTAATCCTTTATAAGAAGTAACTTGCTCTTTAGAACGTTTTGTTTCTTGACCATCGTTCCAATCTTTTGCATTAGAAGAATTTTTTTCTAATCCAGAACGTGTTGCTGTAAGTAATACATCAACTTCTTTATCAAATAATACATAAGTACCACCTGGAATGAAACCTACATCTGCAGTTCCAGATGCTAATGCTTCTCCTACTGCATCAAAACTTGTTCCTACATTGATTTCAACATTATTAACAGTATAACCTTCTTCAGCTAATTGTTTTTTCAATAATTCTTTTAATGGTTCAGTTGCAGTTACAATTGCCTCTGGATCACGTGAAGGTACAAATGCAACCTTTAATGTATCAATTGTTTTTGATTTGCTTTCTTTAGACGCATTTGAATCCCCTGATTGACTTGAACATGCTGCAAGTAACGCTGCTGCTGAAACTCCTAATACTAATTTTGACCAAAAAGACTTCTTCATAAAAGATATCCCCCTAAGATATATGTTCTACAAGATTGAACTCTCAATCTCAATTACAATCATACAAAATACGAACGATAATTACAAGAGATTTCTATTAAAAAATACATTTTTAGATGAATTTTCATAAAATAAATTTATTTTCCAATCATGAAAACGTGTAAAATACGAACGTTATATATATGGAAACAAAAATAATGAATAATTTGTAAATACAGAATGAAATAATATACAAAAAACAATAAAAATAACCGAACGTTTTTAATATTAACGTTCGGTTATTTTCGTTGTCGTTTGAAAAGAAATTTAAATCGTTAACTTCATCAGAATACATTGAAAATACTGTGGACATAGTGGCAAGGTCGCCAGCAGCCAGCTAAAGCTGTCTCATGGCTAAACTTTGAGCCTTAGTCTCAAAGTTTCCCTGTAATGAAAGTAGCCATGGCTACTTTCATTGCTTTTGCTACTATGGAGTATTTTCTATGTATTCTGATTCTGCGTAAGACACTTTTTTTATTCTTTTATTCGATAATAGTGTTCAGCAAAATCGACACATTCTTTCATATCGAATAGATATACATTACTTTCGTTAATTGAAATATCATTAATAGTATACTGTTCCATAAAGTTCTTTTGAATTTCTAAGTAGTCATCGTATATATCTAATTCAATATTTTTAAATGATATCCATTTTTCTTCATCTTTCGTTAAAATCTTACTTTTTTCTTGAATCACTTCTCGATTCAATCTATTTTCCGCTAAATGGAGTGATGTATTCGTTTCAAAATCAGTTCCAATCATTAATACTTTAGCACCTATTGAATACATTCTTCCTAAGGGTGATTTGTCTCCAAATGGGAAGTCAAAAGAATCCTGTCCAATAATTTCACCAGCCTTCTCTCCTATCGCCGTAAAAGAATACATAGGATGATTACTTCGAATAGAAGAAGGCAGAATCCCAATAAATTGACTAAAAGCTCCCATCGCTTTACTATACGATAATTCTTTTGAATAAGAAGGCATTGATGAGCGAATGTCATCGTGCCACTCCTTTGGGACTGGAGGATATTGCCAAGTAGCAGGATCTGAAATCTCAACCGTTTGAGAAGGTACTACAATCGTTCCTTGCTCTCCAATAACTTCCCTTAAAGCCAAAAATAAAGCTTCCGCACCACCAACAACATATCCTAAAGAAGATAAAGAAGCATGAACTAATAAAGTATCCCCTCGCTTAATTCCTAACTGGGAAAATTTATGTATTAAAACCTCTTTCGTAACTGGCGTAAAATTTTTATCAATAGACTTTTGCATATAAGAATACAAGAAACTCACTCTCCCCTTTTATGTATCATTATCCTTATTTTAAACAGTTAGAAACGAAAAATAAAGACAATATAAGGATTCAGAATTTATTGAAAATACTGCAGATATAGTTGCAAGGTCACCAGCAGACTCGCTTTGCGAGTCTCATGGCTAAACTTTGAGCCTAGGTCTCAAAGTTTCCCTGCAATAAAAGTAGCTGTTGCTACTTTTATTGCTTTTACTACTATTTGAGTATTTTAAATAAATTCTGAATCTGCACGTAGAAAACAACATTTCTAAATAATATAATAAACTATAAATGACATAAATATTTTAAGTGAATCAATAGATGATACCTTTCTCCGTTGCAAAAGGAATATATATTTATATATATTCCCGCAAAATTCGAGACTACGGGCTCGAATTTTAGCCATAAGACTCGCAAGCGAGGCTGCTGGCGGCGCTGCAACATTCCAGAAAGGTATCATCTATTCATTCACTTATACGAAAAAAACATCCCTAGAATATTCTAAGGATGTTATCATAAATCTTCAATTATTTTTCTGGGAAATATGAACGTAAGAATTTGTTAGCGAAATGAATATCCTCTATCCAGTTTTCTTGTCCAACATACCAGAATTCACCAGTGAAACGACGAACGCCAATCGATAAGAAAGTATCCACCGTTTTCTTGAAATCAATATGTCCAGTTCCAAAAGGAATTTCACGATAATGTCCAGGAATTGTTTCTTTTAAGTGAGCAGCCACAATATGACCTTTCCCTAATTCGATATCTTCATAAACATTTTTCGCACCAGGTTCTAAAGAAGCATTTTTTAAGTTTCCTGAATCTGGATAAACTTGTAAATAAGGTGAATCTACTAAGTTTACAAAACGCATTGATTTTTCCACTGTATTCATAAATGGAGTTTCCATTGTTTCGAATCCTAAAACGATTCCTTTTTGAGCTGCTAATAAAGTAGCTTTTTTCAAGTTATCAATAAAGAATTCTAATGTATCTGAATCGCCTTCTTCATAGTATACATCATAACCAGCTAACTGAATGACACGAATTCCTAAATCGTCCGCTAATTCAATCGCTTTTTCCATAATTTCCATACTACGTTCACGTACAGATGCGTCATGTGATCCAAATGGATATTTACGGTGTCCACTTAAACACATTGAACGAATTGAAACACCAGTTTCGTACATTGTTTTAACAAGTTCAAGACGTTCTTCTTTTGTCCACTCTAAACGAGCTAATTTTTCATCAGTTTCATCCACACTCATTTCTAAGAAGTCGAATCCAGTCGCTTTAACCGTTTCTAACTTTTCTTTGAATGATAATGTGTTTGGCATTGATTTTTCATATAGTCCTAATTCGTACATGCTTAACTCCTACCCTTGTCCATAGTATGCATTTGCACCATGTTTACGTAAATAGTGCTTATCTAAAATTGTTTGAGACATTGGTTGTAAGTTTGGATTTAATACTAAGTTATGCCAAGCCATATTAGCGACTTGTTCTAAAACAGTAATATTGTGAACAGCATCAAAAGCATCTTTACCCCATGCAAATGGTCCGTGGTTAAATACTAATACACCAGGAATTGCATTAGGATCTTTGTCTTTAAATGTTTCTACAATCACTTTACCTGTTTCTAACTCATAAGCCCCTTTAATTTCTGCATCAGTCATAGCACGAGTACATGGGATTGTTCCGTAGAAGTAGTCCCCTTGTGTTGTACCAAATGCAGGAATTTCTTGACCATTTTGAGCCATTATAGTTGCCCATGTTGAATGAGTATGAACTACTCCTTTAACATCTGGGAAGTTACGGTAAATTTCTAAGTGTGTAGCTAAGTCAGAAGATGGTTTTAAAGCTCCTTCGATTTTATTTCCATCAATATCTACAATAACAATATCTTCTGCTTTCATTACATCATAATCTACCCCTGAAGGTTTAATAGCGATAACGCCAGCTTCACGGTCGTATTCTGAAACATTTCCCCAAGTAAATAATACTAAATTATGTTTTGGTAATAATAAGTTTGCTTCAAGAACACGTTGTTTTAACGCTTCATATGCCATGATAAAAAGACTCCTTTTTAATTAAAGCTCTAAAGCTGCTGAAATTTTTTCAGTCATTTCTTTTTCTGATAATAAATTTTGTAATCCAACAATTTTAGTGTTTGGTAAATCTAATCCGTCGAAGATTTCTAATAACGCTTGAGAAACAACTACCATGTCATAGCTTTTAGCTGATGATTTTGCTTCTGAAACTGCACAATGATGAACTTCCAATGGAATATTTAATTTACGGAATACATTTGTTAATTTCATTTTGATAATTTGGCTTGATCCCATTCCACTTCCACATGCTGCTAATACTTTCATTGATATCTCTCCTTTAGAATTTGATAACGGGTAAGTCAGCCTTACCCGTTACCTATTTTACTATAATTTTTATTCTCTTAAAATAGATTAAGCTTGTGTATTTTCTAAATATGTTTCATAATCTTCTGCAACTTCGAAGTAATGTTTTTTGTTACGACTGTATTGTAATTGTGGGATTGCTAAAAGAATAATTAGTACAATTCCTAAACCAACATATTGGAAGTGTTGCATTAAGAATCCAAATCCTACCCAAATTGTATCCCAGTCGAAGTTTCCATGCCATCCACCAAATGCTGCTAAACCAAATGCGCCTGCCGCAATGGCACCACCAAGAACTTGGATGATACCAGATAAGAATGACATAATTGAAGCAGCACGTAAGCCACCTTTATGGTTAGCGTAAACTGCTAATGTAGCATTATCGAAGAATACTGGAACGAATCCTGTAATGATTAATACTGGTGATTTAAATACAATCAATCCTAAGATTGCAATAACTTGACCTAAAACCCCAAATAAGAAACCAATTGTTACAGCGTTTGGAGAACCAAATCCATATACTGCAGCACAGTCAACGGCTGGCATAGAACCTGGTAATAATTTATTAGAGATACCTTGGAACGCTTCTGATAACTCAGCAACGAATAAACGAACCCCTAATTGTAAAATTTGTACATAAACTGTAAATGTTAAAGCGATTTGTAAAATGTAGAAGAAGAAGTTATCTCCTGCTTTTAATGTAGTCATTTTGAATTTAGAAGCCATAACTACGATTTCTTGACCGTTTACGCTTACTAAGTAGTCTTTACCTAATACTAATAAGATAGCACCGAAGAATACTACCATTAAGATAGAAGTTGCTACGATTGATTCTTTAAAGATCGATAAGAAACCTGGTAATTCTAAATCTTCAATTTTCTTGTCATTTTTTCCTGAGAATTTATGAGCGAATTTATCAACTAGCCAAACTCCAAACATTTGTTGGTGACCAATTGCAAAACCGCCACCTTCCGTTAATTCTTGAGTTGCTTCTACTGTTAAGTTTGAAGCTACTGCCCAATAAACCCCTAAAACGATACCTAATAAAACAACAAATTGTAATTGTTGTACATTATCACCTAAAGCTAAAGCCATTAACCAAGTAGCTGTAGCTGATTGTTGAACCATGATGTGACCAGTAATGAAAACAGTACGTACTTTAGTAATTTTACGGAAAATTACAAGTGCTAAATTCGTTAAGAATGCTACTAAAAGTACTTGTACTGTTAAACCAGTTGCATGTCCAGCTTGTTTTAAAGCTGCTTCTGCTGCTGCTTGACCAAAATATGGGTCGATAACTGCTGCTTGTAACCCGAAACGGTCCCCTAAAGCTGCTAATACTGGACGGAAGTTTGAAACTAATCCACCAGCTGCTACGTTTAAGATCATATAACCTACAACTGCTTTAACAAAACCAGCTAATGCGTCATACCATTTACGACCTAATAATAAGTAACCTACTAATACAATTAAACCTACAAAGTATTGTGGTTTAGTAAAAATGTTTGTATAGAAAAATTGCCAAAAACCAAATAAGAATTCCATATTATTCACCTATTCCTTGTAAAATATTTTCTAGATCTTCTTTTGAACGTGCATTAACAAAAGCATTGATGATATTTTCATCTTCAACTAATGTTACAAGTTCTGATAAATTGCCTAAATGTTTTTCATTGTCAGTTGAAGCTAAAACAAAGAATAAACGAGGTTTATATTCAGAACTAGGTCCGAAGTCAACTGCCTCTTCAACGTTCATGAAGGCAACCGCTGTTTCGTTAACACCTTTTCCTTCTTGTGCATGTGGAATGCAAATTTCTGGTGCGATTACAATGTATGGACCAAATTCGTGAACATTATTAATGATATATCCTGGATAATCTTCAGTAATAATGTTTTGGTCTAACAATGGTTGACACGCTGTGCGAATCGCATCTTCCCAAGAAGAAAAACCTTTTTGGAAACTAAAACGATTGTTTTGAATAATTTCTTTTAACACTGATAAAACTCCTTTTGACGATTTTAGTTAAGAAATCGTATACATTCGTATTTTAATAGTTGACCGTTACCGTAGTAACGGTCAAATCGAATGGTTATATTATAAGAATGATGGGAATGGAACGTCGTTTTCGATTGAGAATACGTCGTCAAATCCACGATAGAAGTTGAATTCTAATTTATCTTTATCTGTTGGGTAAGTATATTTACCACCTACTTGCCAAATGAATGGTTTGAATTTATATTCTAAGCGATCTTTTTTGAATTTCCAAATTTCTGTAATTTCTTTAGGATCTGCTTGGAAGTTAGCCCAGATATCATAGTGAACTGGAATAACAACTTTAGCGTTTAATGATTCAGCCATACGTAACATATCAACTGAAGTTACTTTATCTGTGATACCACGAGGGTTTTCACCGTATGCACCTAAGCACACATCGATTTCGTGTTCGTTACCATGTTTAGCAAACATGTTTGAATAGTGAGAGTCACCAGCGTGGTATAAGTTACCACCACTTGTTTTGAATAAGTAGTTAACTGCGATTTCGTCCATATCTTGAGGCATTTTACCTTTTAATACTTCGCCATCTTTAGCTGTTACTAAAGCTGTACGGTCAAATGCTTCTAAAGCAACGACTTCGATATCTTTAATTTTCACTGAGTCTCCTGGGTGTACAACGATTGTACGTTCAGCTGGAACTCCCCAACCTAACCAAGTGTTTACTACTTCTTGTGGTCCAACAAATTTAGCTTCTGGACAGTTGTTCGCAACTGCTGCTGCTGTATTAATATCTAAGTGGTCTGAGTGAATATGAGTTACTACTAATGCATCTACATTTTTCACTTCAAATGGATCGATAACAAATGGTTGTGTACGTAAGTTTGGTTGTAAGTTTTGGCAACCGCTCATACGTTGCATTTGGTGTCCAGTTTTCATTTTTCCGTTTCCGTGGCTACGTTTACCAGTTCCACACCATAAATCGCATAGGATGTTAGTGTTTTTTTCTGATTTTAACCAGATACCTGTACATCCTAACCACCACATAGCGAATGTTCCTGGTTTAACTTCTTCACGTTCGATTTCTTCGTTTAACCATGTACCCCATTCTGGGAATGTTGATAAAATCCATGATTCTTTTGTTACATCTTTAATGTTTGCCATTATTCTTTCTTTCCTTCCTTGAGATTAGCCCCAAATTCTTCTAATTTCTTCTTTAAATTCACGAGCTGATTGTGCAGGATTTTCTGTAGCGTAAATTCCACGTCCAGCAATGAATGTATAAATATCGATACCTTCGAATACTTTCAATGTATCTTTTGTTAATCCACCAGTTGCAGAAACTTTAAATCCCATCTCAATTAAACGTTTGATTTTGTTCAAATCACTTTCTGTCCAAGTTGCTCCAGCGAATAGAGCGTCACGACTTTGGTGATAGATTACTTGGTCGATACCAGCTTCACGCCATTGCTCTGCTTGTTCAAATGTCCAGTCACCATATAATTCTACTTGTAAAGTGCCAATTTCTTTTTGAGCAGCTTTCATAGTAGGAATGGTAGCACAGCAAATGACAGTCATCCAGTCGGCACCAGCATCTTTACAGTTTTTAGCAACTGTTGATCCAGCATCGGCACATTTTGTATCTGCAATGACAACTTTATCAGGGAATACATTACGTAAGCATTTAATTGCTTTGTCCCCTTCATTCAAGATTAAAATTGTACCAGCTTCGATAATGTCTACTTCATTACCAACAGCAAGTGCATCTTTTAACGCATCTTCGATACGTAAATGGTCTAATGCAACTTGTAAATTTGGAATTGCCATTTTGTCATTCTCCTTTTCTCTCTCAGGGCTTTTGCCACACAAAAATTTGAAATAATCATTACTTTTAAGACGTCTCTTAATTCATGATCATTTCATAATTACTAGTAATCATTAATGAAACCATTATATAATAAAACGCTTTCTATCACAACGCATCTAGATTAACTAATCTTTTATTAAGTTTTATGAACGTTTTCATTTTTATGATTTTTTTGTCAAAGTTCTTTATTTATAAGATTTCTTTAAGATTTTTTGTAAAATATTTATCGAAAATCTTGCAAAATATGCCTTTCTACTTCATACTGTTTGAGTAATCAACTTTTAAGGAGTTTCATATGATTTATAAAATTACTATTTTTATTGTTCGTTTATTGATAATTCTTTTAAATGGATTTACGAAAGTGACGGGATTGGAGAACCTACCAAAGGATTCTGGGTATGTAATTGTTGCTCCACACCGTTCATGGTTAGATCCGGTACTAATTGCGATTGCGGTTTATCCGAAGTCTTTAGTATTGATGGCAAAGCAAGAATTGTTTAAGCCGAAACCTTTTGCTTGGTTCATCCGTCAGTTAGGTGCGTTTCCTGTGAATCGTGAGAAACCTGGTCCGAGTGCGATTAAGCATCCGGTTACTCAGATTAAGGAAAAAGGAAAAGCTTTAGTGATTTTCCCAACGGGTACTCGTTACTCTAATGAAATGAAAGGTGGGGCTGTAACAATTGCTCGTATGGCAAAAGCTCCAATTGTACCGATTGTTTATCAAGGTCCTTTTACTTTTATGAACATTCTGAAACGTCAAAAGATGTTTGTAAAAATTGGGGAGCCAATCCATTTACCAGAGGGACGTTTATCTAAGGAAGAATTAGCGCAATATGATGAATTGTTAATCCAGAAATTCGATGAATTGGACAAAGCAATTAATCCTAACTTTAAATACGTGATTCCGGAGAAGAAACGGAAATAATGTTCTTATGAAAATAAAAAAGCAAAAATCTCCACTCTTACAGTGAGGACGCTTTCCTTTGTGATAATCTTGGCTGATTATCACTGCCACTGTAGCGTGGAGGTTCTTGCTTTTTTAGTGCGTATATTTCGATTCTTGACGGTCAGTCGTGAGTTTAATTTTCAGCATCTTTGATTCTATTGAAAAACTAAAAAATTTACAATGTATACCATTTGTAATATAATAAAGAAAATTAGGAGGTAATGAATATGGCAACAAGTCCTACTCAAATTAGAATTGATACTACCATTAAAGAAGAGGCAAACGTCTTATTCTCAAGACTGGGTCTTGATATGTCTAGTGCCGTTAATATTTTTTTACGTCAATGTCTTTTAAGAGGTGGCTTACCTTTTTCAGTTGAAGTTCCAAAATATAATGAAGAAACATTAGCAGCGATGGAAGATGCAAAAAGAATTTCAAGAAATCCAGATATTCAAGGGTATTCAAGCATTAATGAACTTTTTAAAGCATTGGATGAAGAATAATGTATAAATTAAAATTTACAAATAAGTTTAAAAAGAGTTATAAGTTGATGAAGAAACGTGGTTATGATATTTCATTACTAGAAGAAGTTATCTATCAACTAAGTCAAGGGATTCCACTTGAACCGAAATATCGTAATCATATGTTAACAGGCGATTATACTGGTTATTATGAATGTCATATTAAACCGGATTGGCTACTTATTTATCTTATAGAAAATGATATTTTAACTTTAACTTTAATCGATACTGGTTCACATTCTGATTTATTTTAGACACCACTCACTTTTGAGTGGTTTTTCTTTTTCTCTCAATCAAAACAAAAAGAGCAGACAGCGTCTACTCTTCTACTCAATTATTTTTTAGCATTTTTCTTTGCTTGTGCTTTCATTGAAGCAGCAATTTGACGAACTTTTTGTTCGGATGGTTTTTGACCCATTTGAGTCATCATACTACGAATCATACTTTCATCAAATGGAGGATTTTCTAGAAAGTAATTCATCATTGTTTTACGTGCGATAAAAAATCCACCGATTGCTCCTAAGATAGCAGCTATAACGACGATTAAAATCCATACACCTGTACTCATGCAAGTTCTCTCCCTTCATTGATCTACATTGCTATTGTACTAAATTCTTGCAATAATGAAAAGGCTTTTTGGAAATTTTGTAAAATTTGTGCTTTTCTTCGTTTCTTTTACAGTATTTTTTATAATTCCTCTTCATCCATTCTAATAGACATTTCCTCAGTATCCACTGTTACTTTTGCCCCGATAGTAATCGTAAATAATGGTTGTGTATGTGCAAAGTCTAAGTCGTACATCACCGGGATTTGTTTTAAGACTGGATATTTGTCTAATATATACAAGAATAATTCTTCCGTCATACGGCATTCTTTTGGGAATCTTCCAATTAGTACTGCTTTTGGATTCGGATAAGCTTGTAATAATGCAGCCAAATTCCGGTCAAATTCAAAATAGTCACCATCTTCTGATTTTTCGATAAAAAATGCATACTCTTCTGGTTTTGGAGCATAAGGAGTTCCTCTTAATAATGAAAAGGTTGATAAGTTTCCACCGATTGCTGTTGCGGTAGCTTTACCGTGGTTGTATACTTTCCATTTTGTCGGTTGAAACGTCAAAGGTGCATCAGGTAAATACCAGGCATTACTCCCCCATTTCACACTTGGTGCTAATTCATAATGGGTATTACTTAATGCTTTAAGCCATGATGCTGTTTGGTATTCTTGCTGTTCCTTCATTTTAAAGCTTGAATAAGATGGTCCCATATAGGTCAACATGCCTGTTTTTGCATAGATTGCATTTAAAATAGCTGTCGTATCGGAATATCCGCAAATAATTTTAGGATGCTTAGCAATTAAATCATAGTCTAAATACGGTAGAAGTTCATTTGAATTAAATCCACCAATTGTTGCCAAAATGACATCTACTGTAGAATCTAAAAATGCATCATGTAAATCTTCCACACGACTTTGAATACTTGCAGAATCAAGTAAATCGTGTTCAAAATAATATTTTGAATAGCTGACCTTAAATCCTAATTCTTCAAGGGCTTCCTTAGCAGCCCTATTCGCTTCAAATCCTCCGACTCTTTCAATTGACGAAGACGGACTTAGTACACGAATATGCATCCCTTTTTGTAATTTTTTCATATCATCACCTCATTTTTATAACTCAATCACGTGGGGTTCATATCCGATTTCTTTTAAAAAGGTAAACAAATCTTCTGTTTGGATAAAAATCGTCTTTTCATTCGTATTTGGATGGAAGCTCATTCGTTCTTCCGATACAATTTCTTGATCAACATATACCCGAATATCTTTGTCTTCATTATTTAATAAGCCAAATGGAGATACAACTCCTGGCGGGAGCATCATTTTATCGTTTAATGTTTCTGCTGAAGCCATTTTAATTTGTTTTTCTTCTACAATCTCTTTAAATATATCCATATCTAATCGTTTCGCATCATCCATAATGACTAAATAAAAATTACGTTTCTTCTTATTTTTTAAAAACATCGTCTTTGTACGAACGCCTTCAATTCCCTCGATAAAACGATCTGCTTGTTCTGTTGTTAGTGCAGGTTCATGTTCCACAATTTGAAATGTAATGCCTAATTCATTTAACGTATCTACTACTTTATGATACATAGAAAAGACCCCTTGTAGTTTATTTTCTTTATTATAAACACTTTATAACCTCCATTCAATGTATTCTACTAGTCAGATAGTCATAAAAATGTTATGATGATAAAAAATTCACATAGGAAAGTGGTTATATGACAAAAAAAGCAATTTTACTTATGACATTTGGTACACCTGAAGGTTATACTTTTGAAGACATCGCAAGATTTTTTACAAATATTCGACGTGGTGTTCGTCCAACGGATCAAGAAATCCAACACTTGTATGACAACTACCAAAAAATTGGCGGAAGTCCCCTACAAGAAATTTCAAAACAGCAAGCAGCAAAATTACAAGAACGAGTACAAGGAGAATATACCGTTTATTTTGCTAATAAATTCTCCTCTCCATTCATTCCAGAGGTTGTTAAACAAATGGAACAAGACGGGATCGAAGAATGCCTGTGCTTAGCGCTTGAACCGCACTACTCTTACTACTCCATCTATGGGTATGAGAAATTTATCGAAAGCAAAACCATTCGTTTCCACGTTGTAAAAGATTGGTATCATAATCCCAACTTACTACAATTTTGGGAACAAGAAATCAAAAAGATTTTAACCGAAGACGTTAAAGAAGACAGCTTTAAAGTCGTCTTCTCAGCACATAGCGTACCCGTTATTGCATTGGAATTCGAAGATCCTTATATCGATCAAATTTACAAAAATGGACAAATCATTGCAGAAAAATTAGGGTTAGAAAAACATCAGTACACTCATACATGGCAAAGCGAAAGTGACATTGGACTACCATGGATGAAACCAGATGTATTAGAATACTTACGAGAACAAACGGAACACCCTGAACATTATATCTTCATTCCAATTAGCTTTATTAGCGAACATATCGAAGTATTATATGACAATGATATCGAATGTAAGGACTTATGCGATGACTTTGGCGTACACTATCACAGACCACGCATGCCGGATGCTCATCCACTCTTAGTAGAAGCCTTATACGAAACGGTTCAAGCTCACAAAACAGAAAACTTCACTCTTAAAACACATGAAGAAGAAACAATCGATGAAATGGCACCACCAGAAACATCAAAAGACATTCTAGAACATGAATCTGACATTCAAATGCCAGAATTCGTGAAGAAATTAATCGCTAAAAAAGGCAGAGAGAATGTAAAAATGCCGGAGTTCGTCAAACGAATGTTAGAACAACGTGCAAAACAGAAGAAACAATAAAACAGAAAGAACCCTGCACCCAAAACTCTATACTTTTGGGTGCAGGGTTTCATCATTTATATGATTATCTATCCTTCAATTTCAATCCCTTTTAATCGTAAATTATCGATACATTCCAATAGATATGCTTCATTATGTTCTTTATAAATTGGAGTGTTTATCTTTACTTCCTCGAGATTAGAGTAGCTTTCTGCAATCTTTCCTCGATAATTCTTATCTCTCCACTCAATTGCTACTTTGTAGCCTCTTCTATTCATCTCATCCATAATCAATGTATGATAACAAAATAGATGATAAGGAGAATATAAAAATACATAATCGACTATTTTATGTTTCTTATTCCAACCATTTCCCCTAAGCGCACAACATTCTCTATGCTGTCCTAGTAATTGATTCTTCGGTAATTTTGGTATCATTTGCTCATGCCATAATCTCATCTTGTTCTCCTGTTATTAACGTTGATTATTGTAAGTAGTTATTAGGGTATTTCTCTAATAATGTATGGATATAATGGATAATAGAACTTTGATCACTTGCTCCAGTTCTATACTCCTCCAGTAAACGAAACAATTCATCTTTTTCGACTTTTTCTGATAATTTTTTAAAATAGCCTAAAAAGGAATTAAACAACCTGACGCTGCTTAATTCCTTCACTAAAATTATTTCATCAACACTATTTGACAAAGAGCCAAGGTACTTTAACTGATTTTTATTAATATATTATTAATTTATAACCTAGTTTGTTCCAATACTCATTGTTTCAGGTAATGTACTACCACCATCAATAACAATTTGTGAACCTGTTAAATAGCTAGATTCATCACTTCCAAGGAAAGCAAATAATTCTCCAACCTCTAAAGGATCTGCTAAACGTTTCATTGGAACTCCCACTGCAATATCTTGAATTGCACTTTCTGGATCATTTGGATTTGATTCAACAGCCATTTTTTCTACCATTGGAGTTCTTGCGTATCCAAGTTGAGAACAATTAACTCTTATATGACGGTCAGCGTATTCTACTGCTAAACATTTTGTTAAGCCAACTAGCGCAGATTTTGTTAGAGCGTAAGCTGCTTCCCCAGCATCTGCAACAATGTCACCTGTAACTGATGAAGCAATTACAATACTACCTCCACCTTGTTTTAACATATATGGAATGACTGCTTTACAAGTATTCCATACACCTTTAATGTTAACATCAATATGAAAATCTCTCATTTCATCTGTCATTTCCTCAAAAGGTGCTAATCGACATACTCCGGCATTACAACAAGCAACATTTACTTCTCCAAATTTTTCAACTGCTTTTTTTACAGCTTCTTCCATATTATCTTTTTTAGAAACATCACCGATATAAGTAACAATTTCAGTATTATATTTTTCTCTTAATTCTTTTGCAGTTTCTTCAACTTCTGGTAATAAATCAATCATGCATAATTTTGCTCCATATTTTGCATATACTGTAGCAATACCTTTTCCTAAACCGACAGCTGCACCTGTAATTACTGCAACTTTACCTTCTAATTTTTTCATGTTAAACTCCCCTTTTTAATATTCTTTTTCACCATCAGGTGTTTCAATTTTAACTGTAACTTTTTTCCAACGAATCAATACCATCCACAACCAGATAAGTACGCCTACTCCCATATATACAGCAAACGATATCCATGATCCTATACCTTGTCCTAGTGTACAGAAAAATGCAATTTCTAACATAATTAACATTGCAAGTATTCTTAGAATATTACCACCTTTGACAGTATTCTTGTTATTTACATACCATTCAGGATGTAATTTACGTATTCTTACAGCTGATATCATTGTTAAAGCATATGCACACGCACAACCAAATGACATTAAATTAAAGAAATCATTCATAAATGTTGTAGCATTTTGTAATAATATAAAGATTAGACTAATGACTAATAAAAATATATTAGGTAAAATAGGTTGTTGATGTCGATTTAACTTCATAAATATTTGTGGTAAGAAATTATTTTTACCCATTGAATACAACATACGAACAGTTGACATCCAGAATCCTAAAATTGAAGCAAGCATTCCTAGTAAAATTGAAATACAGCCGTACACTAAAGGCCATACTTTCCAACCTAAAATTTTTTCCATAGCAATGATAGACATAAAACCATTAGATGCATCATTTGCTAATAAATGATCAAATGAATCTAATCCTGCAACGCAGAAGAAGAAAAATGTATAAATAATTCCACAAGTAAGAACAGAACCACAAATAGCTTTCTTAGTATTAGAAATAGGAAAATCTCCTTCTTCTACCATTTGAGGAACAGTTTCAAACCCAAAATATGGAGTTATTAATAGCGCCATCCCAATAATCCATCCAGGAATAATAAAACTACTTTCAACATTTGAATGGAATAAATTAGAAAAATTATTGATATTCCAATGACCTGAGGTTAATAGTAAAATACCTGTGATAATGGTTGTAGTGATATTCGCAAACAAGAAAAATGCTTGAGCTTTTACTAACATTTGTACATCTTGTAAACTCATAATAAATACAAAAAGTAAAATTACAATAGCAATAATCATGATATTATTAAAACTTAAAGCTAATCCAAAAGTTCTACTAATAAATGTCGCTATTGCCATAACGACAGCTGGAGGTACAGAAATCCAAGCAGCCATAATTAACCATGATGCTAAAAATCCTGCATGTTTATTAATTCCAACTGTATTATAAATTAATTCTCCACCCGCAGTTTTGAATAAGGGAGATATCTCACTATAAACAAGAGCGATTGGTAAAATTGCAAGCGTCATTAGCGCAAACGCCAAAAACGTACCGGGTCCACAATAATTATAAAACACTGAATCCCAATAACTTACAAATGTAAAAATTGAACCTGTTGCTACAGTATAAACAAAAACCGTTTTTAAACTTTTCTGTAATCCATTACTATCTTCTAAATTTGACACATTAATCCCTTCTTTATACTTTTTAACTCTGTAACGGCGCCTGTCACATTGTTTATAACTATATTTTACTCTTTTGTGATTTTGTTATCAATATGTTTTATATGTTTTTTTCAAAAATTTATCGGAATTATACAAAAAAACGGCTCACGCCGTCTTCCTACTCCGAAAACGTCAAGCCGTCCATAATCTTCTCTTCCGCTATTTTCATCTGCTTGATTAATTCATCAATAATGGCATCATAGCTAAAGTCCTCTATTTTCCAGTATTGGTAACAATGGCAATATTTAGCTACAACATTCCCATACTTACAATAGTTGTTTCTCATTTTAGAACTGCGACCTTGTTTTACGATTTCTTCTACAAAATTTCTCTTGAAGTAATCACAATCGTATAGTTTATTAATAACCGTTTCCTCATGATAATTTCCTTCTTGCGAAGCTCCTCCATAAATTCTGAATTGGTCTCCTTCTATTTGTACGCCAATCATTCCAATTTCTTTTGTTGGATCTTCATCAATTCTTTGAGAGAAAACGATACTGAGGGTTGGTTTCTTATGATTGAAACTGAGTCCGCAAACTGGTTTTGCCCAATCTTTATATGCTTCAAAAGTTAATCGTTTATTAATTTCTTCCATGAATTCTGACCCTTTTAGTTTTACATAAATATCAGAATAGCGAATTTTTTCTAAGTCTTTATCACCAATAATGTATTTGCCTTTATTTTGCTCCATTTTGCTTTGGAATAAGTCATAGAGTACTTCGATATCTTCCGAATATTGGTGGATATAGTCTGCAAAATCCATTGTTGCATGTTGTTCTTGAATCTTCATGATTCGTTTAGCAATTTCTTGATAACTTAAGAATGACCATTTTCCTAAATCTTGGATATCTAATGAGGCGTATAATCCTGTTAGAATTCCTGTAATCGTTAAGTCTTGTTTTCCTAGTTCTTCTTCATATCTCATCAATTGTTCTTTTGTTGGAATGGACTTAATTTTGTTTTCAATAATCAATAATTCTGTTTCATTGGCTTTATTTTTATAGGTAATCGTTAAATCCATATGTTTCTTTTCTCGTTCGACTGAGATGAAGGTACATCCGTTTTGATAAAAATCAGGAATAAATACTTCGATAAATGGATGTTTTCCTTCAACTTCTTGTTCTAATAACCATGCCCAAAAATTAGAATGAGATAATTCCTTCCCACTTAAGGAGATAGCAAATAATGGGGAACGGTTTAATCGTTGTAATTGTTCTTCTATGATGCTTGTTGTTTTCTTTTTCATATCGTTATCCTTTAACTGTTGATAGTATCTTAACGTTAACATACTCCATGTTCGTTTTCAATGTATGATGCAAAAAGACACCTACTTCACAGTAGATGCCTCTCATAGTTGCTTATTTTTCCCCTTTGACTTCTGTAGTAGCGATATTTTCACCAAACCATTTTTGGCTGATTTCTTGGAATTTTCCTTCTTGATATAAGGCTACAAATGCTTGATTTAATTGTTCTTGTAATATTTGATCACTTTTACGTACGCCTACTGCAAAGGATTCACTTTCAAATCCTGCAGGAAAGATTTCGTAGTCATCCATAATACCTTCTGAAGCTAGGTAATAATTCGCATAAACTCGGTCGATTAATAATGCATCAATGCGATCATTTTTTAAGTCAATAAGAGCTTCGTTAAAGCTTTGATATTGATCTGCATCATTATTCTTTACATGATTTTTTAACAGTTCCGGTTGTGCTTCAAAATCCAAATAGCCGGATGAACCTGTTTGAGCGCCAAGTAGTTTTCCGTTCATATCAGCAACTGAACGAATATTACTAGACTTCTTGCTGACGATAACTTGAGTATTTTGCATATAGGGAATAGTGAACGCTACTTTTTCTCTACGTTCATCAGTTGCTGAATAACCATTCCAGATGGCATCAATGGTTCCATTTTGTAATTCTGTTTCCTTCATATCCCAATCAATCGGTTGAAAATGAATTTGGATGCCTAATTTCTCGGAAACTAGTTTTGCTAGGTCTATATCGAACCCTGCATATTGTCCATTTTTCTCTTCATATCCCATTGGAACAAATGTATTATCGAATCCTACTGTAATACTGTTTTGTTGTTGATATTTTTCCCAATTATCTTGTTTCGGGTCACTGGCTTTTTGAGTACAAGCCATAAAGAGGATGCTTAAACTGCATGTACAAAATAGTAAGAATTTCTTTTTAATCATAAACTCCCTCCTATTTTGGTTCCACTTTTAATAATTGGTCTGCAATATTTTCTGCAAATTGCAAATCATGTGTTACAACGATTTGTGTCATTCCTAATTCACGGTTTTGTAAGATTAATTTTTCAACTTCTAATCGTAGTGCTGGATCTAGGGCTGAAGTTGGTTCGTCATAGCCAATAATTTCTGGATCAATCATCATCGCTCTTGCGAGTGCGACCCGTTGTTTTTGTCCTCCAGATAAGGAATAAGGATAGACATCTGCATGTTCATCTAATCCTAATCGAACTAATAAATTTCTAGCTTTCTCCTCTGCATCATCTTTTGACATACCCATCATTTTCACTGGAGACAAGGTTAAATTATCTAATACGGATAAGTGTGGAAATAATTGAAAATCTTGGAAAACAAAGCCTAATAAGGGACGTTTTTCTAATTCATCTAATGGGACTAAGTTTCCATTATAATAAATTTCTCCGGAATCAATCGTTTCCAATCCTGCTAACATTCTTAGCAATGTCGTTTTTCCTCCACCAGAAGGCCCAACAATTGCTAAAATTTCTTTTTCTCGTATCGTTACATTAAAGTTTGACAAAATTTTCTTATCGCCAAAACCTTTACTAATATTGCGTAATTCTAACATAGTTCTCCTCCTAACGATAATAACTGAATTTCTTCTCTACACGTTTTGCAGCAATCGTAATAGCCCCAATTAAAATTAAGTAAATTGCTCCTGCTAAAAACATTGGCACTAAACTAGCATCCCGATTAGCAGCTGTACGACTCGCTAAAATTAAATCTGAAATCCCTAATGCGTATACTAATGATGTATCTTTTACTAAACTCATAATTTCATTAAATACACTAGGTAACACGATTTTTGTCACTTGAGGAAGAATAATATAACGAACCGTTGCTATTGGGGTAAATTTTAACACTTTAGCTGCTTCATACTGACCTTGTGGAATCGTATCAATCCCTCCACGGAAAATTTCAGCAAAATACGCTGCATAATTCAACGTAAACGCAATAATCGCAGCGGGAATACGATCCAAACGAATGCCCACACTTGGTAATACATAGTAAATAAAAATCAACTGAAGCAATAGTGGTGTTCCACGCATAATCCAAATATAAATATGAATCACATAATGGAGGAGCTTCCAATGGACTTGCAACACAAAGGCAATCACAACCCCTAAAGGAATTGAAAATAATAAGACAAGTACAAATACTTGAAAAGTCATAGTTGCACCATTCAATAAACTTGGTAATATCTCAAATAAATAAGACATACGACACCTCCAAAATAAATATTGTCCGAATTATAGCATATTGTGAAATAGATTAAAAGACATATTCTAATCTTTTTCACATAATTCTAATTTTTTCTTAAAATAAAAATGACATCTGACTTTGTGGGAGATGTCATGGTGTTTTTTATTCTAATTTACAATAACTATTATATCTTTTGCTGTGCAAATCTTTCCTATTTACGATACAATAATCCTGAAAATACGAATGGAGGAATTATATGAACGAAAATCTAATCATTAATTTAACAATTAAGCCAAAAACAAACTCTCATTCTGAAATAACGATAACTGATGCCATTAATTATTTAATTAATATTTCCATAACAACAGATAAAATAAAAAACAAACAACCTCAATATAATCATCAAACTGAATTAGCGATTCAAGAAGCTAGAGAGATTATGAATGGCAAAGTTCAGCCGAAGGTGTATCATTCTTTGGAAGAATTATTTGAAGATAATTTAATGTAGGAAAGGAATATTAATATGCAAATATAATGTTCTTTTAAAAGATGGACAAACGGCAGCGATTGTAGATAAGTTAATCGAAGATACGTTTATAGCTGACATTAGAGACTCTCCTGAAGACTGGGATACGATTACTATTACAATCTATGACATTGAAAAAGTAGTTTATAGAAATAAAAAATCTATTGATGGGTGATAATGATTATGAACAAAAATGGAAAAGAGAATTTAATAATCATTAATGGTGATGAATATGTACATTGTCCAGTATGCGGAACTATTACTGCGGTATATGATATATGTGATACGTGCCATTGGCAGAATACTGGTGAAACGAATATTGATGGAGGTCCAAATATTATGACATTATCGGAAGCTAAAGAAGCATACACAAAAGGCTTACCAATAACATAAACAAGCCCCTAGTTCATTCTAGGAGCTTGTTTTATATAGATTTCATTTTATTAATCAGAATTAATACTTATAGACATTTCTAATCTTTTTTTCTTCAATTTTTTTACGAATACTTGCAACTCTTTCATCACTTTTATGAATTTCTTCTTGTGAGAATAGTTCTTTTTGAATCTCTTTCCAATTGAAATCAATTGCATTAATCTTATTCATTTCGACTCATCTTTTCTTAAAATCTAAACTACCCATAAATTAAATATTAAAACTAAATGAAGCAGTGAGAGTGTACACTCTCGCAAAAAATGCTAACATACATAACATTAAGCTGTAAATAAAAAGTAAGATGTTCATAACTATAAATGCTACTATAATAATGCACATATTCAGGAATTTAAAAATGCACAAAATTGATTTATTGTTATCCCTCCTAAATCTATAGGCAAAGAATTTTGTTCAAAATGAACCCCCATAAACAAAAAAGACCTACTATAGATTAAATCTGTAGTAAGTCATTCTATCAGTCGAAAAATAATCATTTTTATTGTATAATGAAAATTGTAGAAAAGTGAAGACGGTGGCTACTCTTTTTCAGAAAGTAGGTGATGCCTATGGGCATATTCTTAAAATCTGTTAGAAAGGAGGAGCCTTGAGTTGACAGCCTTTGAAGTTGTACAAATTTTATTTTTGTTCGGTACATTTGTGATCGCACTGATAGGTTTGTGCTATAAAATCTTTAAAGACCAAAACAAAAAATAACCCGTCCCCACTTTTGGCGAGTAGGACGAGTTATTAAAAAACTTTAACTTAAGTCACCGTCTTTTTAACGGTTCTACATTGGAGTCTAGTTGGTGCTAGACTCCTTTTCTGCTTTCATTGTACCATAATCTCAAAAAAGTTCAAACAAAAAAGACCTACCGTAGACTAAAAAAATTACGAATATAAATTTAAGAATTGAACCGTCTACTAAAGCTCAAGCTGAAGAATTATTTTCTAGCTTTGGAATAACAGTAACTGATACTATTAATATTTTTTTAAGAACTTCAATAATGGAAGGTGGATTTCCTTTTCAAATTAAACAACCACGCTAGAATCATCAAACTGAATTAGCGATTCAAGAAGCTAGAGAGATTATGAATGGCAAAGTTCAGCCAAAGAAATATCATTCTGCCGACGAATTATTTAATGAAGTCATTGGTGAATAATATGCTAGAATTAGTGACAACCAATCAATAAAAAAATCTTAAAAGAATTCAAAAACGAGGTAATATAAATATGCACATAGAAGAATTTGATAATGTTCTTTTAAAAAATGGACAAACGGCAGCAATTGTAGATAAGTTAAGTGAAGATACGTTTATAGCTGACATCGGAGATTCTCCTGAAAACTGAGATACGATTACTATTACAATCGATGAAATTGAAAAAGTAGTTTATAAAAGTAAAAAATCTATTGATGGGTGATAATGATTATGAACAAAAATGGAAAAGAGAATTTAATAATCATTAATGGTAACGAATATGTTCATTGTCCTGTATGCGGAACTATTACTGCGGTATATGATATTTGTGATACCTGCCAATGGCAGAATACAGGTGAAACGAATATTGATGGAGGTCCAAATATTATGACTTTAACGGAAGCTAAAGAAGCATATGCAAAAGACCTACCAATTAAATAAACAAAAGCCCCTAGTTTATTCTAGGAACTTATTTTTATATACACAATCCATTTTTATTTGTCAGTATTAACTCTTACAAAAATTTCTAATCTTCTTTCTCTTGCTGTTCTTTCTTTTGTTCTTCTATTGTTTTACTAATCTTTGCAACTCTTTCATCACTTTTATGAATTTCTTCTTGTGTGAATAGTTCTTTTCGAATCTCTTTCCAATTACTACCAATTGCATTAGTTTTATCCATTTCGACTCCTCTTTTCTTTCAATCTAAAATACCCATAAATTAACTATTAAAACTAAATGAAGCAGCAATCTAATAATATGATGCGACAAATGTACTTTCTTAAGACTCTTCCTTCTATCGACATAAAACATGAATGAAATCAATAATAATAAACAGGAAATTACTGCTTTAATAATGATATGCGTGTAAAACAGATGAATCCCTGCAAATAATGTTAACAATACAACTAGTATAATTGAAGTAATAGATATTCCTAACTGGTTTTTATAAGCAAAAAATGCTAATATACATAACATTAAACTGTATATACAAAGTAAGATATTCATAACTACTTATCTCCTCTTTTCTTAATTATTTTCAAGTATAGAACCAATCTCTTCATAAATTAATATTGTATCATTAAAAGAAATCTCTTTAGCATATGAATTATTTTGAACATATTTTGTCCACAATTTTTTAAGAGAATCGCTTTGATAAAATAATTTTACTATCTCTTTATATTGCAACACTAAAGAATAAGAATTTCTGTGTTGACTGGTCAGTATTATAGCTTCCTTGAGTATATTTTTATCAATCTTACTTTTATAAAGTTTATATAACATATACAAATCATAAAAATCTCTGGCTCTTGTAGTTGTAATATTTCTACTTGAAATTGTTTCAAATTTTTCAGCAATAATCGTTTCAATTGTATATGTTAAAATTGAAATACTACCTTCCTCTAAAATTTTTTCATAAAAATATTGTACTTCTTTCGGAGTAATAATATCACCAGTTGTTATGTCAATATTTAAATTCGCATTAATTTTTCCGTATCTACAAGATATTGTAGCAGAAAAATCTTCATAAACATCTTCTATTCTAATACGATCTAATTTTACTAAACGATATACAATATCTGCATCAATATTAATTTCTAGTATTTCTTTAAGAATTTTTGAAATATTCTCTTCATTCATTGCAAGTCCTCTAATAGTTGTATCCATATCCAGTGTGCTTCTCATTTCTACACCTATTAGCGAGGAAATTAACAAACCTCCTTTTAAAATAAAATGATTCTTGTATTTAGATTTAGAAATTTTCTCAAGTATCCCTTCAAAAAGACACATTTGTAGTAAAGAATTTGCATTTACACCAGTTTTCTTAGATATATTTCTTATTGCTCCTTTGATTTGTTCTGATGTTTTCATAACAACACCTCAGTATAAGCTCTTAACTCATTTTCCATTCCTAGTTGAATAGCATAAGTTGATAACCGTAATATATTTTTATCTTTACTCGAAAAATAAATTTTTATGCTTTCAGTAAACACCTGTGTATCCACTCTATTTTTGTCTTTTATAAGATCCAATATCGTTCGTTCTTTATCATATAATAAAATTTCTCTCCCGAATGGACTAAGTGAAGTAATTTTCCCAGTGTTATAAATTTCTTTATTAACATACTTAAATAGTATATTGCTTTTTACAGATTTTACACGGCTTACATTATCCCCTACTGCTACTGTCATAACATAACTGAATGGTATTCTTGTAGTTAATCCATGTAAATAAGCTGCAGTTTCATGAGAAAATATTCCTTTCGGGACTCGATGTGTAAAGTATAAATATTCATCAATACTTTCTCCAGGAAGTCCATACAGTCCATTAGCAATTTTTTCCAGTTCTTCTTTAATAACCATATTTTTTAATAAATCTTTATGAATTCCATACTCAATAGCCTGTTTTGTAGTGATAACTCCACTGTGTTCCCTAATTTTCTCAATTAATAATTCTTTTTTACTCATAGCAACACCGCCTTTTTATACTTAAAAGATAATATTATTAAGAACAAAAGTCAACGATTAATGCTAATAATTACTTTAAATCACAAAAACAAGCTCCTAGTTCATTCTAGGAGCTTGTAGTCGTATATCACTTTTCATCTTCATTCAAATTCAACGTAATGAATTTCTGAGTTTTCGTTTCGGAATGTTTCACCTTTTGGAATGTCTTTTGTATCTTTTTTGAAAGCTATCCATGCCATTCCTTTTTCAGATAGGAATACCATGCTTCCATCATAGTCATATTCATTACGATGTTGTAAGTCAATCAAACGATAAGGTGTTTTGTATCGTCCTGATTCTACATTAGTTGCTGAGAAACTCATGAATCCAAGGTGATTTCGTTGGATAAATCCAGTACTTGTATGTCCATACACCCAATCATATTTCTTTTCTGCTGGATTGACGTGGTAAATGGTTCCACTCTTTAAATCTGTGCCTAGTGAAACATATAATTCATGTTGATCAGTCAATAATTGATTCAAATGTTCTGTTGCACTTTGATGCGTCAACGTTACTTCTTTCTCTCCACTCTTCATATCGTATTGAACAACTTCTGAATGGTTAGCACTTGCATCATAACGAATATAATAAAGTTTTCCATTGAATTGAATCGGTGAAAAAGTATTTTGATCAATGACTTGATCTTTCATCGTTGTTGTTTCCAATTGATGAACCGTATTTAAAGATGTATCTTCTTTACTATCCTTCATAATATTAAATACTAACTGCGAATCTTCTGTAAAGAATGCTGTAATGTGATGAATGAATGGCATCTTTTCATTCTCTTTGACAGTTGTAACTTCTCCCGTTGTACGATTCAATAAGTAGAAGTTTGCATTTTCTTTCGAGTCTGTATATTCTTCAAAGAATACCCAATTTTTGTCGACTGCTCGAACCCATTGATGGGAAACTGTTGCATCACTCACTTCATGAACCAATGAATGGATATTTGTTTTTAAATCAATTTCCAAAATTCCAACACGATCCACACTTCCGTATAATTTGCCATCTACTGATAACACTTGCGGAATAAAATCTGGATACTCTTCTGCATAATGAGCAACCACACTCTTGTCTCTAAACGTTTCATTAAAGGAAACAGTATTAAACTGATTACTTCCCTTTCCTAATTGAAAATTAGTGGATTTATTTTGTTCCACTGTTGTAGCACTTTCTTGAACCGTCGTTTCTTGTGTATTTTTCTGCTGACCACAAGAAGCTAAACAAATACTTAACAATACAATACTTACGACTCTACATTTTCCTAACATAAAGATTCCCCCAATTACTGTTAAATAAATGAACTTACCTCAATTCTTCTACCCTCCTTAATTTTTTTGACTTCTAATTCCGAAAATAACGGAGATGATGCAAAGAATAACACCTACAACAAACATAGGGAATTCAAAATTCTTAACTTCTTCGATAAAAGGAATGACATACATACTTAATTCAATACAGATGACATCTACTAAAATGCAAATCCCCACTAATATCTTTTGCTCTTTTTGCATCAGATTCTCCTATTTTTCAATTGTTATCGTTTTCACGTACAGTATACTGCTTCTTCTGTTAAAAATCAATGAGAAAAGGACTTTTCTCCGTAGCATTTGAGAATAATACCTAAAACTAGAACGGAGAAAAGTCATTCATCATTTATTTGCTAATTTTGTATGAATACACTATAGTAATCCCAATCGTTAGCAATAAAACAATACTCACAAGAATCATTGCTAATTGATTCGCCACAAATAACGAAATTACAATAAAGATTACACCAGAAATCGTACTCGCAAATCCAAAGAATCGTTGTGTTTTGCGAAATGCTTCATCATTGTTCATAATCCATGACACACGGAAACCAAAGTGCTTGTTCGTTTCTTTAATTTTAGGACTAACATTTCCAACGAATATCATAAATAACCCAATTAGAAATGCTATCAAACGTCCCATTTGAGAACCCATACTAACACCTGTTAAAATTAAGAAAAATTGGAAAAAGGCAATAGAGTTAAACAATAGTAAGATAACTCTAAAAATATAACGGCTAATTTCCTTATTTTGACTTCCGACTAATTCTTTACAATCAATCCATTTGATCAAGCCAGATAATAATAGAATGAAAATTGGTAATATTAAAATCGTCCAACGGGAAGCTGTTGCGACAACATTTCCTTCCAAGTCAAAACGAGATACGATGGTCTCAGGTGCATACCAAACAACGCATAAAGCAAGTAAGATAGGTAAAAAAGTCAAAATGACATCTAATAAATAAATTTTTCTTTGTTCAACTAACATATTATTTTCCTCCAATAATTGAATTCATCCAAACAATTGCCTCTTCTAAAACGGTTAAATTTAATTCATAATAAATGAAGTTCTTTTCCTTTGTTTCATAAATTAAATCCGCCTGTTTTAACTTTTTTAAATGATACGACAATGCTTGCGGTGTGATTTGTAAGCTCTGTGATAAGTCTCCAGTATTCGTTCGTCCCTGTCGTAAAATTTCT
The DNA here is from genome assembly GCA_963529535.1 of uncultured Granulicatella sp. GTDB lineage: Bacteria > Bacillota > Bacilli > Lactobacillales > Aerococcaceae > Granulicatella. The sequence goes on from CAUSAK010000010.1 coordinate 36,070, forward strand.
AATATCTTGCGACGGTTTTCATCCGATAATGCAGACAAAATATCATTAACAGACATATAATCATCTCTTTCTATTTAAAATTTTCTTTAAATAGATAATACTCCTTCTGAAATCAAAATGCAAGAGTTATTTAAAAATATTTTTAAATAGATATTCTAATTTTAAGCAATAAAAAAACACCGGTGTTTTAAGTCCGGTGTTTTAGATAAGTTCCGAAAAACTTTATCGCTATTAGTGTAATGATTTTATCGTTCATGAATTCTAAGATCACGATTGGATAACAGATGATTCTCATTCAACAATAAATTTTTAAGAAATAACTCTAGATACTCCGTTGTTTCATGAATTCCTTTTGGTAAATTCGTATAATTTGCACGAACAAGTGCATTTCTAAAATACCAAGAATGTTCTGCAAAACTCTCATTCGTCACAGTAAACCCAAGAGTTCTTAAATATTTAATAAAGAATACAGCAGTCGTTCTTGTATTTCCTTCTCCAAAAATATGAATTTGCCATAATCTGGAAATAAATACCGCTAAATGATGAATAATTTCCTCCATCGTCAAACCTTTATAACTAAATTCTCTTTCTCTTGAAAAATCATATTCAAGAGTTGCTTCCAATTCAGAAGCACTTCCATACATGATGGTATCTCCATCTAATACCCATTCTTTTTTCGTAATATTATACTCTCTTATCTTACCTGCATGCGGATAAATTCCTTGGAATAATTTCCGATGAATCGATATATACTCCTGTGGCGTAAATGAAAATGCTGTTTCAGAAAGAATTTGTGCAATTCGAGAAGCTACTTTATCGGCTTCTTCAGTACGTTCACTTTCAGTTGAGTGAACTTCTTTTTCTTCATAGTAAGAGTCAATTCTATCTAATGCTTCTTCAATCGTAATGTGTCCTTCAATATTTTGAGTAGCAGTTTCGATTAAATACTGAGATGGTTTTAATCCATCAACATCTTGTAAACCGATAGCTGTGCGCCATGCATAAACTTTTTTCTGTTTATCTGGCTCTGATTCTTTTAAGTATTCTTTAAATGGATCGATTTCCATCCCATCAAACTCCTTCCCTAGAACATTTACAGTATAAGTATAACATTTTTTTCAACATTTATCATCTGTAGGAACGTTAATGAATGATGACACAACAAAAATAACTTTTTACCGTAGTATTAGTAATATAAGCCTTTCAGGCTTATATTACAGGAAAACTTGAGACCTTGGCTCAAGTTTTAGCAATGAGACAGCTTTAGCTGGCTGCTTGCGTCCTTTTACTACAGTAAAAAGTCATTTAAAATGCTATTTCTCTTCCTCGTTAAGGTTAAGCACCGACATGAACGCTTCTTGTGGTACTTCAACGGATCCCACTTGTTTCATACGTTTCTTACCTTCTTTTTGTTTCTCTAACAACTTACGTTTACGAGAAACGTCCCCACCATAACATTTCGCCAATACGTTCTTACGTAATGCTTTAATGTTTGTACGAGATAAAATTTTGTTTCCAATTGCTGCTTGAATTGGCACTTCGAATTGTTGACGAGGAATTAATGTTCTTAATTTCTCAGTAATGGCTTTACCACGATTATAAGCAAAATCTTTATGAACGATAATACTTAAGGCATCGACTACTTCACCATTTAACATAATATCCATCTTCACTAGTTTGCTTTCACGATAGCCGATTAAATCATAATCTAATGATGCATATCCTTTTGTACTTGATTTCAATGAATCGAAGAAATCAAAAATAATTTCAGATAGAGGCATTTCGTAAATCACATTAACACGATATTCATCTAAGTAATCCATCGTTACAAAAGTACCACGTTTACGTTGGCAAATATCCATGACACTTCCCACATATTCATTCGGTACCATAATGGATGCTTTTACATAAGGTTCTTGAATCGATTGAACACTTGATTGATCTGGCATTTCTGCTGGGTTAGAAACCACTACTTCTGTTCCATCAGTTTTTTGAACATGGTAAATTACCGATGGAGCGGTTGTAATTAAGTCTAAATCAAATTCACGTTCTAAACGTTCTTGAATAACGTCCATATGAAGTAATCCTAAGAAACCACAACGGAAACCAAATCCTAATGCTTGAGAAGTTTCTGCTTCGAATTGTAACGCAGCATCATTTAATTGTAATTTTTCTAATGCATCACGTAAATCATTATATTTAGAAGAATCAATTGGATACAAACCACAGTAAACCATTGGATTCATTTTACGATAACCGGATAACGGTTCGCTTGCTGGATTGTTCGCTAATGTAACAGTATCCCCTACTCGAGTATCTTGGATTGTTTTAATAGAAGCAGTAATATACCCTACATCCCCAACCATTAAGTAATCACGACTAATTGGTTTTGGAGAGAAAATACCAACATCAACAACATCAAATGTTTTTCCATTACTCATTAATTGAATCTTGTCACCAGGTCTTACAATTCCGTTTTGAATACGAACATTTAAGACTACTCCACGATAAGCATCATAAACTGAGTCGAAAATCAACGCTTGTAATGGCGCTTCTAAGTCTCCAGTAGGTGCTGGAATTTTATGAACGATTTGTTCTAAAATTTCTGGAATTCCAATTCCAACTTTAGCACTTGCAAGAACGGCTTCACTTGCGTCAATCCCAATCACATCTTCAATTTCCGTACGTACACGTTCAGGATCTGCAGCAGGTAAGTCAATTTTATTAATTACTGGAACAATTTCTAAGTCATTGTCAATCGCTAAATACACATTCGCTAATGTTTGAGCTTCAATCCCTTGAGCAGCATCTACTACAAGAATTGCTCCTTCACAGGCTGCCAAGCTACGGCTCACTTCATACGTAAAGTCCACGTGCCCTGGAGTGTCAATTAAGTGGAAAATATACTCTGTTCCATCATTGGCGTCATACGTTAATTCCACCGCATTTAGTTTAATCGTAATTCCACGTTCACGTTCTAAGTCCATAGAGTCTAATAATTGGTCTTGCATTTCACGGTCAGCTACAGTATCTGTTGCTTGTAAAATACGATCTGCTAAAGTTGACTTTCCATGGTCAATATGCGCAATAATCGAGAAGTTTCTGATGCGCTCTTGTCGTTTTCTCATTTCTTCTAAATTCATTCATAATCTCCTTCATATCTAAATTAATAACGGTAAAAAGACTTGTGCAATTCCTAGGAAAAAGAAAAATCCTAGAACGTCTGTTGCCGTTGTTACAAAAATGGTTGATGAAATGGCTGGGTCTAATTTCATAGCTTTTAAAACTAAAGGGACAAAGAACCCAAAAATCGCTCCCACCATTAAATTCATTGCCATCGCTAAAACTACAATAATCGATAAATAAAAGTTTTGATAAGGAATATATAGCGCAATCGCCGCTACAACTCCAGTAATCAGTCCGTTCATACAGCCTAAAACAATTTCATTCCAAACATACTTTTTGTCTTTTTCCAATGATAATTGTCCTAATGCAATTTCTTGAATTGCTAGAGCTAGAGTTTGAGAAGCTGAATTTCCTCCCATTCCCGTAATAATCGGCATGGCAACCGCAAGAACAACCACTTGTTCAATCGTTGATTGGAACATCCCAACAACTGCTGAAGCCATAAAGGCTGTAATTAAATTAATTAATAGCCAAGGTGTCCGTTTCTTAATGGATTCCATAAATGGGCCACCAATTCTTTCTGTTCCTTCAACCCCGCTAATTAAAAGCATATCTTCATGATGCTCTTCTTGAAGAACGTGGACGATATCATCAATTGTAATAATCCCAATTAAAACGCCCTTCGTACTAACTACAGGTACAACCGATAAGTCATATTTTGAAGATAAACGAGCTACTTCCTCTTGGTCTTCTTCAGGAACTACAGAAATAATATTGGTATGCATTAAATCGTGTAAACTGACATCTAATTCATTTGTAAATAAGTCACGAATATCAATCCAACCAATTAATTGGTTTTGGAATGTTGTGACAAAAATCGTATGAATCACTTCTGTGTTTGGAGAAATTTCTCTTAACTTCGTCAATGTTTCTTCAACGGTTAAATGTTCCTTCACGGAAATAAATTCTGTCGTCATAATCCCTCCGGCAGAATCTTGAGGATATTTTAACATCGTTTGAATTTCGTCTTGAGAAGAACCCTTCATCATATTCAAATATTTTTTACGAATTCCAATTGGCAGATTTCCTAAAATATCCACGACATCGTCATTAGACATTTGTTGGAATAATAATCCTACACGGCGGAATGGTAATTTTTCTAACATTCGAATTTGAAGTTCGGGATCACTCACTTCCAAAATGGAAGCTAGTCGTGTATTGGAAATAGTATACATGAAGTTTTTAAGCACTTCATCGGTTACTTCTTCCAATCCTAGAGCAATATCGATTGGATAATTCTGGTTGAATAATTCCCTAATTCTTTTGACATCTTTCGATTCCACCATTTGTTCAATGACTTTGGACATATCCATCGTTTATCACTCCATTCTGTAAACATACTATTAGTAGTATACCATATTTTAGCGATATAAAAAAAGAGATACCCTCAAGATATCTCTGTTGTTTGGAAGATTATTTTGCTTGAAAAAGAACAAAAAAGACTCCCTATAATAGTATTTTCAGGCATGAGACTCGTTCCACGAGGCTGCTTACGTCCTAATACTACTATGACAGGAAGTCATTCGTAAAAATCTATATTTAAGTAAATAAGTTTATCAACAAACTTTGTAGAAGAACTACTAAAAGCGAAAAAGATTAGAAAACCTAATTCTCATGTTCTTCTTTCTTGCGTGTAAGGAGACCAAATCCACTTAAAGTTGCTAAAAGTCCAAGTACTGTAACTCCAGCATTAGTTTCTGTACCAGTATTTGGTAATTCTGGTTTACATGGCTCTTCAGTTTTTTTCGGTTTTTCTGGTTCGGGTTGTGGTTCTACCGGATTTGGTTGTGGGTTAGGAATTTCAGGCGTAGATGGAGTCGGTATTTCTCCTGGAATAATCGGTTTTTGTATTTTTTCATAAAAATGTTTGGTAATTCCATCATGTGTTGTGGTTTTAACAAATCTATAACCACTAAACTCCAATGCTCCTTTTTTACCCACTTCGTACGGCTTCAATACATTCCCTTCTTTATCAAGCCAACCCGTTATTTCTATAATAGGTTTAACAATTGGTTCATCCGCCATGAAGACATGAGTGATTTTATGTCTCGTTTTAATAGTTTCAAGAAAGACATGATTTGGAATTCGTCCTTTATCCTGTTCTCCTTCTTCCGATGGTTTTAGTTGTTTTCCATTAACATCAATCCACTCGGTTACAAACCTAACTTTTGGTTTTCCAACTATAATCGTATAAATTTGACTTATATTATCCTCTACATCACTGACATTATCG